>JAUZOQ010000070.1 GCA_030706385.1 Bacteroidota bacterium
GATCATGAAGGCCGTGCTTCATGCCGAGCCGCAAAGCTCGATCACGTTGCTCTATGGGAATAATGATGAGCAGTCAATAATTTTTAGGAAACAGATCGATGAAATCGCTTCCGGCTCGGGCGGTAGGCTTGCAACAGTTCATATTCTTAATTCTGCACCATCGGGACATCCGGCGCATTTGCAAGGCATCATGACGAAGGAGAAGATCCTGGATCTGCTGAAGCATTATGTCGATGTCGCGAAAGATAATGAATACTTTATTTGCGGACCGGGACCGATGATGGATAATGTCGTCGCCGCTTTGAAAGAAGTAAACGTCCCTGAGCCGCGCATTCATATCGAATATTTCTCCGCTCCGGTTACGGCTGCAACTCTGACGCCGACGGAAATTCCGAAGATCGCAAAAAATGCGAATCTCACGATCGTCATGGATGGCGATGAGTACCCGACGCAGATGCTTGAAAATGAAACCGTGCTCGAGGCGGCAAAACGAGTCGGCCTCGATGCACCATATTCTTGCCAGAACGGCTCCTGCTCGACCTGCCGTGCAAAGCTGCTTGAGGGAAAAGTCCACATGAAAGTGAATTTTGCGCTCAGCCCGAAAGATGTTGCTTCGGGTTTCATCTTAACGTGCCAGAGTTTACCGCTTACGGAGAACGTGATGGTTAGCTATGATGAGGCAATGTGATCTGGCCGGCCATCCGTGAAGATCCGTCAAATCCGTGAAATCCGTGTGCCATTCCCCAAAAACCTACGGCCCACCCCTCCAAATCTCAAGAATAAAATCGCCAAAAATTTTGTTATCATTAATCTATGAACGACCAAATCTACCTTGAGCACTTCGAGAAGCTGATCGGAGCCGATAAGAAGATCGAACCTCGCGATTGGATGCCGGAGGATTACCGGAAGCACCTGATTCGCCAGATCTCACAGCATGGCCATTCCGAGATCATCGGCATGCAGCCCGAAGGCAACTGGATCACCCGCGCACCGAGCCTGCGCGCAAAGCTTATCCTGCTGGCGAAAGTTCAGGATGAAGGCGGCCACGGATTGTACCTCTATTCCGCTGCCGAGACGCTCGGAATCTCTCGCGAAGAATTGATCGATCAACTCGAAACGGGAAAAGCAAAATACTCGACGATCTTCAACTATCCGGCCGTTACCTGGGCCGATATGGGTGCGATCGGCTGGCTTGTCGATGGAGCGGCAATCGTTAATCAGATCTCGTTGCAGCGCACTTCGTATGGACCCTACTCGCGTGCAATGATCCGCATCTGCAAAGAGGAAAGTTTTCATCAGCGCCAGGGATATGAGATCATGACGCACATGGCGCGTGGAACGGCCGAGCAGCGTGAGATGGCGCAGGATGCCTTGAACCGCTGGTGGTGGCCATCGCTGATGATGTTCGGTCCGCATGATACGAACTCACCCAATACCGGGAAAGCCATCAGATGGAAGATCAAGCGCGATTCGAACGACGAGCTGCGCCAAAGTTTTATCGATAAGACTGCGAAGCAAGCCGATGTGATCGGTCTGAAGATTCCCGATCCGAAGTTAAAGTGGAATGAAGCCCGTGGACATTATGATTTTGGTGAGATCGATTGGGCAGAGTTCGATCGCGTCGTTAAAGGCAACGGACCGTGCAATAAGCAGCGTATCGCTCACCACGTAAAAGCCCATCGCGAAGGTGCATGGGTGCGCGAAGCTGCAACGGCATACGCAGCAAAGCGCGCGAAGAAGGCTGCATAAAATTTCGATGTCTCGGGTAACTACGGTATTCAAGTTAATATATTCATTTAGGTATGGCAGAAATTCAAGATTCACAATGGCCGCTGTGGGAAGTCTTTATTCAGGCGAATCCCGGAATTCCGCATAAGCATGCCGGAAGCGTTCATGCGCCCGATAAGGAAATCGCACTGACGAATGCGCGCGACGTCTATACCCGGCGCAAAGAAGGCACGAGCATCTGGGTTGTTCCATCGGATCGGATCGTTGCCAGCAATCCGAATGACTGCGATATGCTCTTCGATCCGGCAAACGATAAGATCTATCGCCACCCGACATTCTATACGATGCCCGAAGGTGCAGTTGGTATTTAAGAAGCGGCACATCCGATGACAAAACAAGAAGCTCTTTTCACTTATCTCCTTCGCCTCGGCGATAATGCCCTCGTCATGGGCCACAGGCTTAGCGAATGGAGCAGCTTTGCTCCGATCCTGGAAGAAGATCTTGCGCTGACAAATATTGCGCTCGATCATATCGGCAGAGCGCAGGCATTACTGAAGTATGCTGCCGAGATCGAAGGCAAAGGCAGAACGGAAGATGATCTCGCCTATAAGCGTCCGGAGCGGCAGTTCCTGAACGTACTTCTCGTCGAGCAGCCGAACGGTGATTTTGCATCGACGATTGCACGGCAGATATTCCACTCTGCATTCGAGCTACAGCTTTTCGAAGCTCTTTCAAAGAGCAAGGATGAAACCCTTTCCGGACTTGCTGCCCGATGCCTGAAGGAAGTGAAATACCATTGGCGTCATGCCTTTGACTGGCTTCAACGCTTAGGCGATGGAACAGAGGAAAGCCATGAACGTATGCAAAAGGGTATCGATGATCTTTGGATGTATTCCGGAGAGCTGTTCGAGATTGATGATGTCGAAGCAATGCTCATTGAAGAAGGAATAGCCGTTGATAACAGTGCTTTCTACGATAAATGGAATGCACTCATCAGCGAGGCGCTGAGCTCGGCCACGATAACACGCCCGGAAGAGGGCGCCTATATGCAGACCGGAGGAAGAAAAGGAGTGCATACGGAAAATCTCGGATTCATCTTGGCCGAGATGCAATACCTTCCGCGAGCTTATCCCGATGCAAAGTGGTAAGAACAGACGTTAGAAATGCCGTTAAGTAAAGAAAACATATTCGATCTTCTTTCCGGAATCCCCGATCCCGAGATCCCCGTCATCACGATCCAGGAGCTCGGAGTCTTGCGCAAGGTTGAGCTGACTTCCGACGGATGCGAAGTGACGATCACGCCTACATATACAGGCTGCCCCGCAATGCAAATGATCGAAGACCAGATCAGAGAGATCCTTCGCGACAACGGAATTCTAAACGTGAGCGTGAAGATGACCTACTCGCCGGCATGGACAACGGATTGGCTATCTGCCGAGGCAAAAGATAAGCTCAGGAAGTACGGCATTGCTCCGCCGCTCTCATCGATGGATACGGTTGCATTCATCCAGTGCCCGCATTGCAGTTCGTTCAATACGGAGATCATCAGCGACTTCGGCTCAACTTCCTGCAAGGGACTCTATCGGTGTAACGATTGCAAAGAAGCCTTCGACTATTTCAAGACTCACTAACGTGAATTAGAGCACTCCTCCGATCTTTTTAGTATATTTGCAGCGCAATTTTATCACGAGATAGAACTCACCATACACACACAGAAATATTCTTTTATACTGCCAACGCCGTAAGTATTTTTTATAGTTGCTTGATCACAATTCTTTCCCTGAATGACCTTAGTTGAAGAATTTATTTTTGCGCTCAATAAAACCGAGCGCAAAAAACTCCGTCCGCTGCAATTCCGCGGAGTTAAACGAAAAATATTTCTCAAGATTCTTTCTTGCCGCGCGTCAAATGGCATTGATAAGGAAAAGATGATGCTCGCTACAGAGCTGGAGACAAAACGCTTTTACCAGACGCTCTCGGAAATACTGAGAGCACTATACCACGATGTAGCGCCGGCCGGCGGGACGCAACTCCTGCAATACCTAGGGAATATGCAGTTATACCGGCATTTCTATGTCGAGATGCGCCGGCAGGAATCGGCACTGAAGAAACTGAAAGACACAAAGGCCCTGGAAGATTTCTACTTCAAGGTACTGCTGATGTCGGAATTCTTCCTCCTCCCTCCGCACCGTGGTGAGAACATCCGCGCAGAGCTTGCGAACTATCTTCACCGTTTCAGCAGGATCAAGAAGCCCCATCCTTCGGATAAATGTTTTATCCGCTGTGCTGAGATCGAAGAAGACATTTCCCGGAATTTCATGCGCGAGTTCAGCTTGACGAAGTTGCGCGCCTCGACCGATGAGCTGGAGGAGATTTTCGAATGCCTTAAGGCCAACGACCATGCCCTGGCGAAATTCAAAGTAGCATATACACTGATCACCGTCTACTTCGGCAAGTACTTTCCGGACAAATCGCCTGATCCCTACATCGCATATCTGAATTCTCTTGTCGATAAAAATGCCGATGTTTTCGGATCTGTCACCGAATTGATCAAGCTTGGCTGTCAGTCCTACGTGACGCCGAAGGAATCCGACATCAAGGCGTATAAGAAATATCTCTCTCATCCGCATCCGACGGGCGAAGGCTCGTCATTGCTTTTCATCGAAAGGTTTTTGCCGCTTGTCGTTCGAGCGGGAGAATTTGCCTGGGCAAAACAATTCATCATCGATCATTTTCCGATCAATATCGATCAGATCCGAAAGGACTCTGCTATCCATTGGTGGAGATTGAAACTCATCTACCACGTTTACGCCAGCGAATACACTCCGGCGGAGAAATGCCTGCATAAAGCGTTTGCGGCAAATACCGGACAATATCGGAATACCGATGTCGATCTCAATCTCCGATGCTACAGTGCGTTTCTCACGATTATGCTCGACGGCCCGGAATATGCTGCCGATGAAGTTACCAGGCATATCCGTTACGCTCACAATCACGGCTACAATAAGGGTGAAGGCTTCATGCTGCATTACCTTAAAGCCGTTCGGAGCCTCATCAGCCAGCCCGACTTCGACACCTACCACTCGGAAAAGGTACGCAACCGATATTTGGCCGAATTGAACGGTGAATTCCGCCTCTATCCGCTCTTTGAAAAGATCTATCGCGAATATTATTATTAGCCAGTGCTAACATCATTTTATCTTAAGTCTTTATGTATGAATAACTTAATACCACATTGGGTCGGTATAAGCCTATATTTTGTTGTTGTTTTGCTCGGTGCTTCTGTGTAGGTTTGCATAGGTGCTGCTTCAATAGAGCACAACGATGATTATGATGTTAAGTATAGGTCTTCTCATTTGGGGCTACTTTCACAGGGTAGCTCATTTTTCCGTGGCGAAGAAAAGCCCCTTCTTAGGGGCTTTTCTCTCTAGAATGCCTCTGTTTGACTAATAATATAGCGACAAACCGATAATAATATTTAACCAATTGAAAATAAACGTCTTACAGGAGGTTTTGTATGGATTGGTCCAAAGTCTGCACTTGTTTGGCAACGTCCTATGTACTATCTTTGCATAATGAGATGTATCTCTAAAGCTCGCCTGAAGATCGGGTAATGGGCAAATAAATTATTCTATCTCCGTGGCGAACTAAGCCTTGTCTTCCAAGACAAGGCTTTTATTATTTCATGAATCGGATTTTCGTAAATCGGAGAGCCAGTTGTAACTTCACCTCTCCGATTGCATTTATAGTGCGAGATGAGTCTTTAATCCTATTTCACATTACGATCATGAAACAACTTCTTCTCGCTAGTAAAAATACTTATGCCTTGCTCCGGAGTGTTCTCCTGGCAGCATTATTAGTTGCGGTCTCGTCGCTTGCAATTTCTACTTTCAATGGATGTTCCTCTGGTCCTACCGGACCGGACCAAGCCGGCACTCAGGTCACGACAATCTACGGACGAATCACCGATGAAACCGGTGCACCGCTCATGGGTGTAACGGCAACTGCCGGAGGCCAAACGGCAACAACCGATGCAAACGGTCTTTATATAATTAAGAATGCTACCGTTCCGAAAGGCAGAGCGGTTGTCATCGCAAAGAAAGCAGGGTATTTCAACGCAGCAAAAGCCGAACTTCCAACTTCAGGCAGTACGCGAATTGAATTGGCGATGATGACGGACGTCGCTACCTCAAGTCTCTCTTGCGTTGCAGGCGGTACGGTCAATGTTGCCGGAGGCGCTGCGATCACGTTTGCCGGTGGCAGCTTTACCGATGCTTCGGGTGCTCCGTACACAGGAACGGCGAAGATCTCTGCTCGTTTTCTCGATCCGAAGAATCCTTCCTTCTTCGATTATTTTTCCGGAGACGATATGGCGCTTAGCTCCGGTAACAAATATGTATCTCTGATCTCTTCAGGCGTACTGCGTGTCGAGCTAAAAGATCCCAGTGGTCAGACACTGAAGCTCGATCCGACAAAACCTGCCACGCTTACATATCCGAAACCGATCGATACAAAAGCTCCCTCCGTAATGCCTCTATGGTATTTCGATGAAACGCTTGGTATGTGGAAACAAGAAGGCACAGCAACATTGAATGGCGGATCCTATACCGGCACCGTCACGCACTTTACCGAATGGAATCTCGATTATTTCGATTCGACGGGGGGATTCTCCGATGGTGTTGTCACTCTTCGCGTAGTCTGCAACTCCATTCCGATTAGCGGAGTATTGATCACGATCGTCGGTGACGATGCTCCCGGAAAATATTTCGTCCATCCTGGCGGAAGGACCGGCACGGACGGCACGATCAAATTCATACGTTTCCCAACCAACCGTCCGACACAGATCGACATTCGCAGCGACCGCAATGGCGGCATGTACTTCATCAACAGCCCCATCAACGTGAACCTGAATCCAGGTCAGACTCTCGATCTCGGCGATATCGTGCTGAACTCTCCTTGTCCGGCAGCCATCAAAGGCTCGCTGATTACCTGCGACGATTCCAAAACCGAAGGACTCGTTACACTGACAAACGGTCCGAATATGAGCTATGTTTATGCCACTGGTGATTTCACACTTCAAGCGGCAGCAACAGTCCCGCTCACTCTTGATGCAATGGATGCCAACGGCAATATGGCAACCACCGTCGATATCCCCGCTCTTGCATCCGGAGAGCTTCGTGATATCGGCGCGATCAAGATCTGTGGTGGTGCAACATCGACCTTTATTGATATCACGACTGCGAAATCGGAGATCGGAACGGCAGCATTCTCGCCTGATGGATCGAGACTTGCTTCATCATCATCCGTGCCAACTCCGCAAGTCACGGTCTATGATACGAAGACCGGAAATGTTCTCAGCACTGTTTCGGGATCTCTCTATCCGAACATTATGGAGTTCAGTGCTGACAATACGAAACTCCTTGTCTCCAATTATGGCGGCGGGACGATACTCTATGATGTTTCGTCAGCGACAGGTTCGCAGATACTTTCACTCCCAAATGCCTTGGCGGGCCGACTCTATGATGACGGCACAAAGATCATCGGCGTCGAACGTCAGACATATCCGAATCCTTCGATCGTCAATATTTATTCGGCTACGGATGGAAGCGTGATCAAAACCTTGCATCCGATGATAACCGGCAACTCCGATTCCATTAGCACTTTCGGCCTCATTCGCGATGAAGATGCAATCGTCTTCCCCGATGATGCAAAAGGACTCAATCGTGTGTGGTCAGTTTCGACCGATGCTGAAATACGGAATTTCTCCGTGGCAGGTAATTCGTATACATTCGTTTCATCCGATGAAGGTTCGAGCGTAGCTTCGAGTGCGGATTATCTGACATATTCCTGCTACGATACAAAGACCGGACAAAAAACCGGAGATATAAAGATCGGAGGCATCAATGGAAAGCGATATGGCAATCCCACTCTGACAAAGAATAACTTCTATGTTGCCGATCAAGTCACCGGAGCAGACGTTGTCAGGATCTTCAAGATCTCCGATGGAACATCGACCGTTAAGCTTCTTTCCGGTACCAATTACGTATCATCAGTCGCAGCAAGCCGCAACGAGCAATTCCTGGCAGCGGTGACGAGCGGAAAGATCAGGATCTGGCAGCTTAAGTAGAATACCATCTGAATTCATGAAAAAAGCCGGGTAAAATCCGGCTTTTTTTTTGCCCTGTGGGCTGTAACTTCAAAGTCTTCGATGTGTTTATCATCCAGTTCAGTCATCCTTTCACTATTTATTTATTACTACGATCATGCAAAAGATCCCATCACTCAGATCCGCAGGTTTTTCGCACCTGCTCAGCAGTTTACTCCTAAGCTGTCTTCTCCTTCTCGGCACCGGTGTAATCATTAATGGTTGCTCCGCAGGCCCGGCAGATACTCAGCCAGGTCTCGGAACGGAAACCACAACCATCTACGGCAAAATAGTCGACGAATCCGGCACGCCGCTCATGGGTGTTACGGTCACTGCAGGAGATCAGGCTTCGGCAATCACGAATCTCAATGGCCTCTTCATTCTTAAAGATGCAGTTGTGCCAAAAGGCAGAGCAAATGTCATTGCAAAGAAAGCAGGCTATTTCAATGCTGCACGAGCAGAGTCACCGAGTTCAGACGGCACGACGCGTATGCAAATGTCGATGATGAGCGACGCACCGACAGCAAATGTTTCTGCTACTGCGGGAGGAACAGTCAATATGAACGGTGGTGCCTCCGTCAAATTTAGCCCAGGCAGTTTCACCGATGCTTCAGGAAATGCCTACACAGGAAATGTCAGCGTAAGCGCTCGATATCTCGATCCATCGAAATCCACGTTCTATAATTTCTTCTCCGGCGATAACGCAGCTCAGCGTCTGGATGGCTCCGCAACGAATCTTGTTTCTTGCGGCGTACTCCGCGTTGAATTGAAAGGTTCGAGCGGACAGTCCTTAAAACTCGATCCGACAAAGCCTGCAACACTGACCTGCCCGAAGCCTGCCGATCCGCGCGCGCCGAATACCTTGCAGCTCTGGTCATTCGATGAAACGCTCGGAATGTGGAAAGAAGAAAGCAACGCAACCCTTCAGGGAAATGCCTATGTGGGTACGGTTACGCATTTCACCGATTATAATTTCGATTATTGCGGAGTCGATAACGGCTTGCTGCAGTTCCGAATCGTTTGCAATGGTGCTCCGATCGGAGGCGTCGTCGCCGACGTATTAGGCCGCAAAGTTCAGACCGGCACCGATGGTATCATTCATATCAAGCGTGTGGCTGCAGATGGACGCCCAGTTGCCATCGATGTTCAAGCCGCAGATAATGGCGGTCTGTATTACCTCAATGCTCCGATCCCCGTCACAATGGTCAAAGATCAAACGACGGATGCCGGAGATATTACTCTCAGTTCGCCATGCCCGGCAGAGTTGAGCGGATCGGTAATGTGCGACGATGCATTCGTCCAGGGACTTGTTATGGTCTCCGACGGAAAGAACGTCAGTTACGTTTATACGAAGACCGGTAAATGGGCCTTGCAGGTACCCTCGACTGTTCCGCTCACCGTTGACGTGACAAATGCTAACGGCGATCAGGCCACAACGATCAGCGTTCCGGCTCTCGCTTCCGGAGAGCAGCGCAGTATTGGCACGATCAGCTTGTGTAGTTCGGGTGTTCCC
The DNA here is from genome assembly GCA_030706385.1 of Bacteroidota bacterium. Classification (GTDB taxonomy): domain Bacteria; phylum Bacteroidota; class Ignavibacteria; order Palsa-1295; family Palsa-1295; genus PALSA-1296. The sequence goes on from JAUZOQ010000070.1 coordinate 9,387, forward strand.
AATTATACCGATATTACCGTGGGCACAACCTCATATGATGCTTCCGCTCTGGCCCTATCACCCGATGGCTCACGCCTTGGCGTATGGGGAAGCGGTAAACTCTCCGTCTTCGATACGAAGAACGGAAACTTGCTCAGTTCTGCGACCACAAACATGAATTCGATCAACATCATGGAATTCAGTTTGGACGGATCGAAACTTCTTGCTTCCGACAATTGGTATGGACCAACTATCGTCTACGATGTATCCGCAACCTTAGCAACTGCCGGCGCATCGATTCCCAGCCTCGGTACTGCACATCTGAGCGACGATGGAACGAAGGTTATCGCCCTCTCCCATGCGTATCAGGGAAAGATCATGATCTTCTCCGCAGTCGATGGAAGCGTGATCAAATCACTGAGCCCTGTTTCTACAGGAATTGAATCGATCGGCTATATTCCTGGCGAAGATGCTGTAGTGTACCAAGATGGACAAAACGCGCGTGTTTGGGGTGTGGCTACCGATGCCGAGCTTCGGAATTTCCCGATGACCGGAGTTAATTACTACTTCGCATCATCCGAGGACGGACACACCATCGCCTCATCGTCCAATAACTCAGTCTATTCCTGTTATGATACAAAGACAGGAACGAAGCTGGGAGATCTTTCCGGAGTCGTAAGCGGAAGGGATTCTGCCGGAAGCATCTTAGTTACTCAGAACTACGGATATATTGAGGCGAATGTCGGCGGTGCAGTCACGATCCGAGTTGTCAAGATCGTCGATGGCACATCAAGCATCAAGGTTCTTCCCGGTGCTATGGTACTGACGGCAATGGCAGCAAGCCGCAATGAAGCATATCTGGCCGCTTCGCAGTCTGGAAAAGTTCGCATCTGGAAATTGCAATGATAGGTCCTCCACCAACCACAAAAAAAGCCGGGGTAAAACCCGGCTTTTTTTGTTTTCTTTTTTTTGATGCCGTTATAGATAACGGCATCGATATCCTTATCCTTGCTCTTCCTGCATCCGCTGTTGGCGGCGTGCAGCGCGTTGGAGCCTCATCTTGTTGGTGATCGATGGCTTCTCGAAAGCAGTGCGTCTGCGGAATTCCCGCAAGATGCCTGCACGTTCGTATTTTTTCTTGAAACGTCTGAGCGCGCGATCGATGGGCTCGTTATCTTGAATGATAATACCTACCACTAGTTATTTATCCCTCCTTTAGAGATTTTTTTGGTTGAAAAAAAATATTATAACCCGGCAGCGAAATTCTCGAGGAGTTTCTTTTCGCCGGATTTATCAAAACTTACAATGATGGCATGCCTGCCGCTTCCGGTCACTTCTTTTGAAACAACCGATCCGATATCGTCCCAATCCTTATGATAGACTGCTTCGCCGATCGCATAAATACGCTGTGGCGTATAAAGCGTGCATTCGGAAGCCGTCATATTGGTATGGGCTTTCGGTTTCTCATCGAACATTGCGGTGAGATTAACAAGCATCGTGTTATGACACTTCGTGCAACGCACCCAAAGGTTGTCGCTGCGTCTCTCTCCGGTGATCGGATCGATCGGCTGCGGCTCTTCGCCGGCTGCCTGCGTATGTGCTTCTCCGACGATCTCTTTACGAGCCGTCTTTGTGCAATCCGAGCACAGGATCAAGCCTGTGATATATTTCATGCGGCGCCGAGTACGTCCTCGCGCGGCGCGCTTTGGTTTTTCCTCAGTCGTTTTTGTTGTTTTTGCCACTGCTATCTCCGAAATTTCCATAAATTTGTACAATATCCTATCTCCCCAGAATATGACAACACTTCTTCTAGCTCTAAAGTGCGAAAAGGGAAAAAGTTATCCACAAATTTTGGCTTACAAAGATACGGAATTCTTTGGGCTTCTAAATAAAAATGCCTGAAAAATGGCTAATATAGCTAAATTCCGCTATTTTTATTTTCGGAGAAAATCATCCGGACGGAAATCCCGTCCTTGACTCCATTTTCCGGACGGAGACTAAAATCACCGCCTTTTTGCTTGAGGGAAACGCAAGAAAAACCTCATAAATCAACCGATTAGCTGCCCCAGTCCCTAGGATATCGGAAATCGATGTTCACTGTCCGAGAAGAGATCTTCGCCACAAGCGGAGGCATTCTCTTGAACTGCGACCTGCGGATCATTCCTCGCACTTTTGTGATGAAATCTTCTTGGAAACCACGCGCCATCAACTCTTCATTCGACTGGCGGCAATCGATCATATAATACAGCAGAAGATCGACTTCATCGTAGGTCAATCCCATTTCAGCCTCGTCCGTCTGGCCTGACCAAAGATCAGCACTCGGTGCTTTGTTCAAAATGGCATCAGGTACTCCGATTTCTTTCGATAACTGCCGAACCTGAGTCTTATAGAGATCGCCGATCGGATTAATCGCGCTTGCGCTGTCACCGAAAAGCGTTGTGTAACCAAGCAGCCACTCCGTCTTATTGGACGTGCCGATAACAAGCGCCTTGCGGCTGTGCGATTTATCATAAAGTACGATCATGCGCAGCCGGGCAAAAACATTTCCTTTCTGCAGTGAATCCATCTCCTTGTTCATTGCAAAATAGGCATCGGCCATCGGAGTGATATCGATAATTTCGGATGAGACACCGAGATGCTTCACAACAGTTTGTGCATCGGCAAGGCTTGAAGGATTCGAAGTCTTATACGGCATCATGACGCAATGCACGTTCTCCTTACCTAATGCGCGAACGGCGAGATACGCTGAAAGTGCCGAATCGATCCCACCGGAAAGGCCAAGGACAGCCTTTTCAAATCCTACGCGGCGCATTTCATCGCGCAAGAATATCTCAATGACTTTCAGAGTCTGCCCGGAGTTGAGCAGTAAGGGATTTTCAGGAAGTTCGCGAGAGAGTGACACGTTGTTAAGAGATCATTCCGAGAGCTGACTTGAGGATCGCAACACCTTTGCGGATATCGCTTTCCGAGGCTGCGAAGGAGAGGCGGATCGCATCGGGCTTGCCGAATGCATTACCCGGAACAAGTGCGAGGCCGTGATCTTCCAGCAGCATTTCGCAAATATCTTCTCCGCTTTTGACGATCTTCCCTGATGGTAGTTTTTTCCCAATGAATGAAGCGATCGAAAAGAAAACGTAGAACGCAGCTTTCGGTGTCGAGAACGAAATATTCGGAATTTCTTTCAAGAGCGAGACGACGATATCCCGCCTCTTCTGAAACTCCGTCCTCATGATCTCAACACTTTCCTGCGGGCCCGTAAGGGCTTCGATGGCAGCTTTCTGACTGATCGAACTCGGATGTGATACTGCCTGGCTCTGCAGCCGTCCCATTGCACTGATGATCCATTCAGGCCCCGTCGCATAGCCAAGCCTCCAGCCTGTCATTGCATAGGCTTTGCTCAGGCCGTTCACGGTCACAACTTGTTCGGCAATCTCCGGAATGGAAGCAAGCGAGAAATGCTTTCTTCCATCGTAGGTCAGCTTTTCGTATAGCTCGTCGACTACGACGATCAGTTCATGCTCTTCGATAAGTGGTACTAAGGCACGAAGATGTGCTTCGGAGTAGATCGTGCTTGTCGGATTATGCGGAGTGTTCAGCAGAAGAAGGCGCGAGGCTGGTGTGATGGCATTTTCTAATCTTTCAGGCGTAAGCAGCCAGTCTTCCTCTTCCTTGGTTTCGACCAGAACAGCAGTCGCTTCGCTTAACCCCGCCATTGCAGAATAGCTGAGCCAAAAGGGAGACGGAATAATAATTTCATCTCCTGCTTCGCAGAGAACAAAGAGTGCATTGCTTAAAGCATGTTTGCCGCCGCTAGTGATGAGAACTCGTTCGGCGGAAGATTCGACTCCGTCATCGTGCTTGAATTTCTGCGCAACGAGGTCCCGCAATTCAGGCATTCCCTCTGCCGATGTATATTTAGTAAAATTCTGCTCGATGGCGCGAATGGCAGCAAGCTTGATATTCTCAGGCGTCGGAAAATCCGGTTCGCCGGTCGAAAGGGAAACGATCTGTTTTCCCTGCGAACGGAGCAGTGATGCGCGTGCGGCGATCTTCAGCGTTGCCGCCTCTTCGCAATTCTCCATTCGTTTTGCCAGCCGGCGTTCTATCTCTGTAAGGATCATTACTTCTTCGAAAATTTTTCCTTTAATTTCTTATTCACGCATTCCGGTACGAAGCCCGAAATATCGCTTCCATATTTTGCAAGCTCTCGAATGATCGTCGAATTCAGATAGGTATACTTTTCATTCGGCATTACGAAGACCGTGGTGATGTCTTCTAATTTCCGGTTCATGAGAGCCATCTGGAATTCATATTCGAAATCACTCAGTACTCGCAATCCGCGAATGATGGCAATGGCATTTTCTTTTTTCGCATAATCGACGAGCAATCCGCTAAACGAATCGACGCGAATATGCCCGCTGTGCGGCATGACTTCCTTCATCGCCTCCTTGCAGAGATCGATCCTTTCCAGCTCCGAGAAGAGCGGGGCCTTCGTGCTGTTCATGGCCAGGGCGACGATCACCTCGTCGAAAAGGTCGGCCGCTCGCCCGATAACATCGAGATGCCCATTGGTAATGGGATCGAATGTTCCGGGATATATGACTTTCCGTATTTTTGGCACTAGTTGAATCCTCGCCGGCTCCATCCTCCCGGCTAGGGAGAGAATGGCCTCAAAAATGAAAAAACCGCCTCTCCGGCGTGTAATTCGCGTATTTGCTCCGTTCCTTGGGGAATTTGAATGCTGCTTCCTGAGCGGTGCTCAATAATAACAAAAGAATCGGCGGTTAAGAGTCCGGCAGCAAATATGGCCTCCGGAAGTGCGTTCAGCGTTCTGGAGTCGTCATAGGGAGGATCGGCGAAGATCAGATCGTACTCCCCATGAGGATTCTCCAGCCATTTGTACACATCTTTCTGAACGATCTGAACTTCCGATTCAACTTCCAATGACTGTGCATTCTCCCTGATCGTCTCCACGACTTTGCGGTTCTGCTCGACGAGGGTAACTCGACTCGCCCCGCGGCTGAGAGCTTCGAAGCCGAATGCTCCCGATCCTGCAAAAAGATCAAGCACAGTCAGTCCTTCGAAATCGATGAGATTCTGAAGCACATTAAAAAGTGATTCACGGGCCCGATCCGAAGTCGGCCGTGTTATTTCGCCTTTCGGGACGAGGAGCTTTCGGCTTTTGTACTTTCCGGAGATGATGCGCATATCAATTGAGTGTTAGATACGCTTCCATCTCTTTGAATTTCTTCTCGCCGATGCCTTGGATATTCATGACTTCATGAACATCGCGAAAGCCGCCGCGCTTTGTACGATAGAGAAGTATTCGTTCAGCCGTGACCTTCCCGACTCCCGGAAGCTTCGTGAGGATCTCAGCATCGGCTTTGTTTAGAGGGATGCTATGAGGCGGGAGGTCCTTAATTTTCTTGCTGCCCGAAGCAAATGCCTGTTTCTCCTTGACGATAACAGAATCTTCGGGAATGGAAAATTTCAGCGAGTCCTCATTGATTACTTTCCTGCTCAATTCAGCGAAGATGCTGTCATTGCGGCGCTCTTGTGCGAGGAATTCATTGGGTGCAGCAGGTGGAAATATTGCAGAGATAAGCTCTTTCCCTCCGCGATACAGGAGCACGGCAAATCCGACGGCAAGAAAAAAAAGAAGGGCTCGGAATTCTTTCGGCGTAAAGAGCCGGCTCGCCAGATCGCCAGCCTTGCTTCTTACGTGCGAAAAGAATTCACGAAAGGACATTACTTTATCGTTCGGTAGTCAATGATCTTGGCATTCGCCTTTGACGATTCCACCCAGGAAACCATGAAGGTGCTTTGCTTCTCCTGAAGTTTAACCGGACGAAGCGATTCCTTTTCTGCCTCAAATTTCTTCCTCGTCGCGCCTTTTTGTTTTCGGTAGTCTTCCCAGAGTTCGTCATCCGTGACAGTGATGGAAGCTATTAGCGCATTGGAGAGCTTTCGTTTCTGCATGTCCTGAGCCAGGAGCTTCACTAAATTACGAACCACAGAATCGTTTCGAGGGTCACGAAGGGCTTGCAGATAGTCCTCACGATGGAATGTGCCCAAAGAATCAACAAAGCCATGTTTCAGAAATTCGGGTGGATCCTTTTCAAGTGACGACCTGACCTCTGCATCGGAAGTCGTGATGCCTTTCTTTTCAATGTTCTCTTCGAGAATTGCTCCAATTACAAGCCTATCCCAAGTCTTTCGATGAATGTCCAGGAGTTTCTCTTCCGGCGTCAATTTCGTTTTCCCCTCATTGTCTTTTTCTTCACGAGCAACTTCGAGAAACATATCGACGTACGCTTTTTTTGAGATCACATGTCCATCCACGATTCCGGCAGTATCTCCGGGAAAAGGAGCGTAATTCGTTACTTGCGAAATTGCATCTCGGGAGAGTGCTCCAAGTCCAAGAAAGAGTATTGATAGGAATATAGCCGACTTCATTACCATGATCTTGGGGACAATTCAAAAAAGTTAGGAGAACATACTCTTGATATTCTCAAACAGCCCGGCCTCTTCGGCTTTCGGTGTTTTGTGCTTTCCGGATTTTGGTTTTTCCGTTTCTTCCGTTTCGCTTCTGAAATGTTCTTCCTTCGAAAGTTTTTCGATGAGGGCTCGCTCCTCTTTCGTAAGTTTCGTTGGCGTTACGATGTTCACTCTCACCAGTTCATCGCCCTTGCCATGCGCATTCAGATGTTGAATGCCTTTTTCCCGCATACGCAGGATCGTGCCCGAGCGGATACCACTCTGGATCTTTAACATCGCGCGACCGGTAAGTGTAGGTACTTCGATCTCTGCTCCCAGAGCTGCCTGAGGGAAGGTGATATCAAGATCGAGGATGACATCATCTGCATCCCGAACAAAGATCTTATGCTCCAGTTCTTCGATCACGACGATGGCATCTCCGGCCGGTCCGCTACGCCTGCCAACATGGCCTTGCCCATTCATCGTCAGGTAATTCCCATCGCTGACTCCTGCAGGGATCTTCACCTTCAGCGTGCTCTCTTCCTGCATCCTGCCTTCGCCGGAACACGTCGTACATTTTTCCTTAATGAGCGTGCCTGCGCCGTTGCAGGTCGGGCATGGACCGACATTCACGAACTGGCCAAACCCCATGGAGCGGACTTGCCGCACCTGGCCCTGGCCTTTACACGTCGAGCAAGTCTCGACCGATGAGCCGGGTTTCGCGCCGTTTCCATTGCATGTGTGGCACTTTCGGAAATGACGAACCTTGATCGTTTTCTCAACGCCCGTTGCGATCTCTTCTAAGGTCAGCGATAACCGGATCTGGATATCGGATCCCCGTTCTGGCCCGCTTGCTCCGCGCTGAGAGCCGCCGCCGCCGAAGAACGTATCGAATATGCTTCCTCCGCCCATTCCCGAAAAAATATCCGAGAAATGGCTGAAAATATCTTCGGTATTTTGATAATGACCGTAATCGTTTTGCTTAACACCCTGATGGCCGAACCGATCATAGCGGGCGCGCTTATCGGTATCGCTCAAGACTTCATAGGCTTCCGTCGCTTCTTTGAATTTGTCCTCGGCTGCTTTATCATCGGGATTCTTATCCGGATGATACTGCATGGCAAGTTTCCGGTACGACTTCTTTACTTCTTCGACCGAAGCAGTTTTTTCAACGCCTAATATTTCGTAATAATCTCTCTTCATTATACAATATCGATTCGTAATCTGCAGATGCCTTTATTCATCTGCTCCGTTCTTGGCCACAATCACCTTTGCATGCCGCAACACCTGATCGCCCATCATGTATCCTTTTTGGATCTCGTTGGTTATAGTACCCGGCTTCACATCTTCCCGGGCTTCTTCCATTAAAGCATCGTGCAGATGCACATCGAACGCATGACCGATCGACTCGAACGGCTTCACATTATTCTTCTCCAATATCTTCTGGAAATTTTTGTACACCAGCTCGATACCATCAGTAAGCGGAGTTTTTTCGTCCGGCTTTACGAAGGTAAGTGTACGTTCGAGATCGTCAATTGTTGCCAGGAGTTCAAGAATAAGACGCTTATTGCCCTCCAGAATGAGCTGCATGCTTTCTTGCTGGTGCCGGCGGCGCATATTATCCATTTCTGCCGTGCGTCTGAGCAACTGGTCCTTGGTTTGTTCCAGCTCGGTCTGCAAAGCTTCGATGCGGATATCGCGCTCCTCCTTCTGGTCTGAACCGAATTCACCCTCATTGTCGGAAAGCATACTATCGTTCATTTCGTCGTTTTCTCTTTTCTTAAACATCATTACTCCTAAAGTACTTTATTTGTTCGAAAGTGCCGATGACATTGCCTTTGCAACATATTCAACCATCGGCGTTACCCGTCCGTAATCCATCCGTTTCGGTCCGATTACGGCAATAGTGCCGTGTTGATCGCCGATCCGGTATTTGGTGGAGATAATACTGTAATTTGCCATTCGCTCATCTTCGAGTTCGCTTCCTATACGGATGGAGAGACCGGTTTGTTTTTCCGAACCTTCGAGTACATGGATCACCACTTCTTCGTTCTCGATCAGTTCGATGATGCTCTGGAATTCATCATCTGAGTAGCTGCCCTTCTTCTGGAATTCCGGCTGCGTGAAGATATTCCCGGCACCAGAAAGTTTGACACGCTCCGAACCGATATCTTCGAAAAATTTTTCGGGCGAGTTGATGAAAACACGTAATATGGATTTATCCTCTTCCGACAGATCACGGATACTGTCGAAGAAGATGTTCCGCACTTCGCGAAAACTTTTGCCAGCAAGCCGCGAATTAAGAATGCTGCAGAGGTCGTCAAGCCGCGATCGTTCTATGGTCGTTTCCGTCTCTAGTGTAACAGTCCGCACTCTTCCGCTCGATGCAGCAATGATCATCAGGATCCTATTGCCCGTTAACGGAACAATCTCCACCCTTTCCAGAATGCCGAATTCCATTGCCGGAAGTAAAAGCAGCGAAAGTTGCTTCGAGAGTTTTGCCAGCAACGTTGTCGATTCCCGAATGACCTCCTCAGGTGTCAGAGCCACTCCGAGCGAATGAGCCACGGCTTTCTTTTCCGCATCGCTTAAGTGCTCAACCGACATCATGTTATCGACATAGAGGCGATATCCCTTATCGGTTGGCATACGGCCCGCACTTGTATGCGGATGGCCGATAAATCCCAGATACTCGAGATCAGCCATGACATTACGAAGTGTGGCATCGCTAAGCCCTAACGTGCTTATGCGGGATATATAGCGAGAACCGACAGGGTTTGCCGTTAAAACGTATTGCTGGACAATAAGCCGCAGGATTTCCCGCTGTCTATCGGTCAGTAGATCGGCACCTAAAGCTTCTTTATTCTTGGGTCGGGGCATAAGCTTGGTAAGAACATAGTGCTGTTCTCTTCAAGTTTCATTTGTCCATTTGCTCCTCCCTCTGCACACAGAGAGTATAAAAAAAACCGCCCTGCCGATTTGGCAGGGCGGTTTTGATTAGAACTTATCTATTCAGCGATTATTTAGTGAGCGTCATTTTTCTACTCAACTTGCTGACTTCACCGTTGCTGTTTACGAAGGAGAGTTCATAGAC
>JAUZOQ010000071.1 GCA_030706385.1 Bacteroidota bacterium
ACACTTACTCCGAAGAATCTTATGCCTTTTCGCTATACTACATATGCAAGTATCTCGCATAGTTTCTCTCCGCTTTTCTCGGTAAGCATTGCCGCAATTTATTCGCCGAAGTTTAAGAGTTTCATTTTCTTTCCGGTTTTTACATACTCGCTCGCAGAGGAGATCGATGCCGATCTGGTTGCACAATCATACTTCAATAATGTAACCGGCTCTTATCAATCAAGGGCGAATGCTTTTTATCTTCGGATACGTGTTAGTTTCTAAGATCTGAGATCCATAACTATCTATCGAATACAAGATGTTAAGAAGAATCACACTAGCTCCAATAGTATTTATCTCCCTTATCTTCGTGCAGTCTGCGCAGGGAATGCAAGTTTCCGTCGTCGATTCGAGCGGCCGATCAGACAGGGCAGCCGATTCCTCGGCAACGAAAAAGTTATTTTGGGTATCGGCTGGCGGAGGGGTGATCTCTTCGTTTCTCGGAGCGGACCTCAAGGCAACCTATGCATGGGGCAGCTCAAGTATCAGTGCAAAAGCTTGTGCCGCTACGGAGTTATCAATCTTTGGATCACCGGATAATGAGATGGAAGAATATGGCATATATTATGGAATGCAAAGTTATAATGACTGGGGGCTCATACGTGTCGCAGCAGGGCCATCATACTATCACGGACTTCGGAATGGCTACGAAAATATTCATAATTTCGGAGCGGGGCTGGAAGCGGAAGCGATGCTCAAGTTCAAATACATCGGTCTTAGTCTCATGGCCACAGTCATGCTCAATCCGCAATTCATCTACGCAGGTTTTCTTCTTAACTTCAGTGTTGGGATTCTGAACTGAATGGGGTAGGGGAGGAATTCTAAACCGCTAGTGAGCCATATACGCATCCGAATGGGCCACCTCTTCGAGAACCACAGGATCATAGGTCCGATCCAATATCTTATCGACTCCGGCAGTCTTCGCCTCGTCTGTATCGCAATGCCGGCTCCGTCCATTCATCAATACGATCTGACTCATTGGCAGAATGTTATGAAGAATTGAAATGATCAAATAAGGATCATTGGACGTCATATCAAAATCAACAATTACGACGTTTGGCTGTTCCTGCTGACCTAAGTTCATGGCTTCCTGCATATTGCCGGCAGAAATAATATCGTAACCATCGGTTTGAAAATGTTTTCCTACGAGACTGCGGATGAAATCGAAATCTTCCACGATCATCAGCGTCTTTTGCACAGCATATTTTACTTTCCTCTTATTCATATTTCATACATCACCTTTTATAGTGTAACTGTATGATATCAGTGAAAGAATTATGCCAGAAGCGAAATGGCTTATTTATCGGCTAATTTGCATATCACAATACCGGGATGGGCCAGCAATGGGGAAATGGAATCAAATAATTTAACTCTCTGGAAGGTTTTTGTCCTTCTCTTCCTTTAATGTCGCAGGAAGCCTTGAATAGAGCGTCGGTTTCGAGATGCCAAGGATCTTTGCGGCCTCAGTACGATTACCGCCCACAGCCTTAAGTACTTGTTCTATGTGGGTCTGCTGGACTTCGGCAAGAGTCCTCTTCCAGTCGTAAACTCCATTAGACGAAGGATGATGAGCCGGATCCGGAATGGCTGCAACGTCGAGAACGTCCGATTTGGAAAGGACTACGGCACGAGTGAGAATATTCTGAAGCTCACGGACATTTCCCGGCCAATCGTGCCGAACGATACGATCCATTGCTTCGTCGCTGATCTTGTTGACCTTGGTATGGAGTTCTTCGTTGATCTGCCGAAGGAGTCTGCGCACAAGCAGAGGAATATCATCCTTCCGCTCGCGAAGGGGAGGTACGTGTATCGATACGACATTCAAGCGGTAATACAAATCTTCGCGGAATCTTCCCGCTGCAACTTCCTTGCGCATATCACGATTGGTAGCGGCGATCACGCGTGCATTCATCTTCAATGTCTTATCACCGCCAACACGTTCGAACTCCCGCTCCTGCAATACACGAAGAAGTTTCACCTGGAGCGCCGGAGAAATTTCTGCAATTTCATCGAGGAAGATCGTCCCGTTCTGAGCAAGTTCGAACTTGCCTTTCTTATCGACAGTCGCACCGGTAAATGAGCCTTTCGTATGACCGAAGAGCTCGGATTCCAAGAGTGTTTCTACAAGCGCCGTGCAGTTAACTGCAATGAACGGCTCGGAGCTCCAGGGAGAATTATAATGGATCGCTCGTGCGATCAATTCTTTCCCTGTGCCGGATTCTCCTTCGATAAGGACGGTGACTCTGGAGCGAGTGACATTACCGATCGTCTTGTAGATCTCCATCATCCGCGGATCGTGTCCGACAAGAAGTTCTTCCAGGCTATGTTCTTGCGTTTCCTTATCCACCATTAGCTGGAGTCGTTCGGAAAGCTCTTGATTGCTGATTAGCCGCGAAAGAACAGTTCTCAATCGTTCGAGGTCAAGAGGCTTGGAGAGGTAGTCATACGCACCTTGCTGCATCGCTTTGATTGTCGTCGGCATATCATCTTGCCCAGTCATGAGGATGGTAGGGATCTTCAAATTCAGATCCTGGATCATTGAATGGAGCTCCAAACCTGTCTTGCCCGGCATATAAATATCAGAGAGGATAATATCCGGCGATTCCAAGTGTACTGCAAGCAAAGCATCGTTCGCGTTTTCAGCGGTGCTTACGATGTATCCTTCCCGAGTGAGAAATCGCTCCAGTGTTCTCCTCGTTGTGGCATCGTCATCGACGACGAGTATCTTTTTAGTTACTGTATGCATTCTGTATCCTTGTCTTATCGGTGGACAGAGGCTCTTCGTGAGTGGCCGAATACGTCTGTTCTCAATGTTGATTTATTGATTATGTATTCCTGTATAGACCCAGATCCTCATCTAGTCTTATCCAAACGATATCATAAAATCAAATTGGCAGTACCACGGTAAAGACCGTTGAAAACGGTACCTCATCCGTATGGGCATGATCGATAATTCCGTGATGTTGCCTGACGATCTTGGCGCTTGTAGCCAAACCAAGGCCTAATCCCTGTTCCTTCGTCGTAAAGAAGGGTTTGAAGAGGCTTGATCGTACTTCCTCCGGAATCCTCTTTCCGGAATTCTCTACAATGAACAGCAATACTTTTCCGGAGGGGCTCAGGTAGCGCCATTCTGCGCCCTCGTCAATTCTTCCTGTCAGCCGCACAACTCGTGTATCTGACTGAGCTGCAGCTTCGATCGCATTCCGAACGAGGTTCAGTAACACCTGCTTCATCAGATCCGGATCGAAGCTCCCCAACAATGTTTCCGGCTCAGTGGCGAAGAGCAGTTCTACGTCTTGCTCCATCGCCTGATAGATCGTGAGTTCTTTCAATTCATCAAAGAATTCCGCAACGTGCATCGGATGGGGACGAATCTCAATTTTCCGTGCATACGCAAGTGCATCCTTGATGAGCCCTTCCAGTCTCTTGACTTCTTTGCTGATGAGCTGAATGGACTCTCTTTCTTCTTCGCTCCAATACTCCTGCTTCATCGCAGAGTCTTTGAGCATGTAGATATTCATTGAAATTCCGTTGATAGGATTTCGTATCTCATGCATAAGCGTTGCCAGACTCTCTCCGATACTTGCAAGCTTTTCGCCTTGAATGATCTGGGCCTCCAATCGTCTCCTTTCGGTCAGATCGATCTCAACTCCGAGGAACCCTAACTTATCTCCTTCGGGAGAAATGATGGAAGTGATCGTCAAGAAGCAGGTCTTTTCTTTTCCGCTTTTCGTTCGGTTGATGATCTCGCCCTTCCACTCGCCCCGGGTACTAAGCGAGCGCCACATTTCTTCGTAAAACTCCTGAGTGGAGAAGCGGCTCCTCAAAAGGCTCGTTCTCTTGCCGATCACTTCTTGCCGGCTGTATCCGAACATCTCAATGAAGGCGGTATTGACAGTTGTGATCACGCCTTTCAAATCTGTGATCAACATTCCATCCGACGAGTGTTCGAATGCCCACGTGAGGATCGTTTCTTCTGCTCGTCCGCCTGTTGGGGTGGTTTGCTCTTTCATAGATAGCTGCGAAAGGCTTACCAAACGTATTCCCCCCCTAGACAAATCCTTTTACACTCATCTGGAGATCAATAAGTCCAACATTGCTATTCTATAAAAAGGGCTGCTATCGCAGCCCTTAGAAATAACTCCGCACATAGTGCAGATAGTTGTTTTCCTTATTTATCTAGCCAGAACGATCTCAGTACCACCATCCAAATGAGACCGAATCTGAACTGATAGACTAAGTGGCAATAATCATTCCAACCCATTCATAATGCTGAAATTCCGCAAGATCTAGCGATTTTTAACTGAAGATAGCCTCCCCGAAGTAAAGATATTTAAACTCAGCGTAAACATATCTTACGGTTCTTCGAAGACTATCGACTAAGTCCGCGATAGGCTGCATAAATATGCAACTTATTGCATATCGATTGAGTTTTCCCGTCCATGAAAAATGGGAAAAAAGGCATTACTGCCTCAATACTGGGTGCTTCGGGCTATTCGGGAGCCATGGCTTTCCGAATCCTGCTTCGGCATCCTCACGTCGACGTGGAGAACGTCTTTGCATCATCGGGTGCCGGACAACACGTCCATGATCTCTTCCCAGCTCTAAGAGGCCTAACGAATAAGTGCTACGAAGATTATTCGGAGGAAAAGGTCGAAAACTCAGATATTATCTTTCTCGCACTTCCTGCTGAGCACGCCATGGATATCGTACCGGGTCTTCTGAAATCCGGAAAGCGAGTCATCGATCTAAGCGGCGACTTCCGACTGAAAGACGTTGACCTCTATTCGCAGTATTATGGAGCCACGCATCGTGCGATTGATCTCGTCGCCGACGCCTGTTATGGGCTTCCGGAAATCAATCGTTCTTCGATCGCCAGCGCCGATCTTCTTTCCAATCCCGGATGCTATCCTACGAGTGCAATAATTCCACTTGCCCCGTTACTAAAGAACGGACTTATCGAAACTGACGATATCTGCATCAGTTCTCTTTCCGGAGTTACGGGAGCCGGACGAAAAACTACCATCGATTATTCATTTGCAGAGGTTGACGGCTCGGTGAAAGCCTATAGAGTCGGAGATCATCAGCATATTCCGGAAATAGAATCGATACTATCCGACTATTCTCAGAAATCCGTGAAGGTCAGCTTCGTCCCGCATCTTCTTCCGACTGTGAGCGGAATCTATTCGACAATATTTGTCCGTCCAAAAGGAGAATTTCGTAGGGAAGCCATTGAAGAAGTTTATCGCCTTGCCTATGGCGAGGAGCCTTTTGTTCGCTATCACGGAACGGAAATTCCCCAGCTAAAAGGTGTGCTTGGCAGCAATTTTATTGACTTCGGCTGGAAATACGATGCTCATAGCGGAAAGCTAATTCTTTTTTCTGCCATTGACAATTTGATCAAAGGAGCTGCTGGGCAGGCAGTTCAGAATATGAACATTATGTGTGGATTTCAAGAGAAAGAAGGGCTGATCGTATGAAGAAATTTATGGAAATCCCAGGTGGGGTAACTGCTGCAAAAGGATTCGAAGCCTCTGGAGTTTTTTGCGGCATTAGAAAAATAAAGAAGGATATCGCTATTATCCGATCGGTGATTCCTGCCAAAGTCGCAGCGGTATTTACGCTGAATAAAACTTTGGCTGCGCCTGTGGTGCTCGATAAACTGATTCTGAAACGATCGACAAGATGCTCTGCGATCGTTGCTAATAGCGGAAATGCGAACGCCTGCACGGGCGAGAGAGGTTTTGGAGATGCCGAACGCATGATCGAGCTCACAGCGCAATCTTTGGGGATTCCGCAGAATGAAGTCCTGGTTGCCTCAACGGGGGTGATCGGGCAATACTTGCCGATGGAGGCCATTGAATCAGGAATTCCTCAAGCTGCTGCTCTCCTTTCTGAGCATGGTAGTGATGATGCTTCGGAAGCGATCATGACAACCGATACCTTTGCCAAGAATTGCGCCGTGCGTTTCATGATCGGAGAAAAGCCGATCACGATTGGCGGTATTGCAAAAGGGTCGGGAATGATCGAGCCGAATATGGCAACGATGCTGGCCTTTCTTACGACTGACGCCAACATTGAAGACGGGCTGCTGCAAAAAATCTTTCGTCGCGGTATTAATCGTTCGTTCAACAGGATCTCTGTTGACGGAGATATGAGCACGAATGATATGGCAGTCATTCTTGCTAACGGCATGGGAGGAAATGCCGATATCACCGAAGGTTCTCCCGATGCCGAACTGTTCGAAGCCGCTCTAGATCATGTCGTGATCTCTCTGGCAAAAATGATCGCTCGCGACGGCGAAGGAGCGACAAAACTTGTCGAAATAGAGGTTAAAGGCGCTGCCTCTCATAGCGATGCTGTGGCAGCTGCGCGTTCTGTTGCAAATTCCAACTTGGTGAAAACCGCTATTCACGGAGAAGATGCCAATTGGGGAAGAATTCTTGCAGCCCTCGGTTATTCGGGAGTAGATCTTTTCCCGGAGCAGATCGAGCTCTCGATGAATAACCTTCCGATCCTCGGGAAGAACTATACGATCTTGATCGATGAGCAGAAGGCAAAAGTTGCACTTGCCGAGAAAGATATTTCTCTTTCGATCGATCTCAACCAAGGCACCGATAGTGCCATCTTCTGGACATGCGATCTGACCAAAGAATACATCCATATCAACGCCAGTTACCGTTCATAAAACAACACGCGAATATGATGACAACCACGACTAAAGAAGACATCCTAATAGAAGCGCTTCCCTATATCCAGCGTTACGAAGGTAAAACCTTTGTGATAAAATATGGCGGCGCTGCAATGACGGATCTCGATCTTCAGGAATCCTTCGCAAAGGATGTGACACTTCTCAAAAAGATCGGCATTAATATCATCATCGTGCACGGAGGCGGCAAGGCGATTACGGATCTATCAGGAAAGCTCGGACTTGAGACCCGTTTTCATAACGGCCACCGGTATACGGATTCGGAGACTCTCTCCTCCGTAGTGATGACTCTTGTCGGCACAACGAACAAGGATATTGTTCGCCTGATCAATCGGAATGGCGGTTCTGCCGTCGGACTATCGGGAATGGACGGAGGGCTGCTCCGCGCCAGGAAATTTCTCTTTAACGGAATTGACTTGGGTTTTGTAGGCGAGGTCGAGTCGGTGAACACAAAGTTTATCGAGCTTCTTCTTAGCAATGGATCAATACCGGTGATCGCTCCGGTCGGAGTTGGCGCTGATGGAGAGATGTATAACATCAATGCCGATCTGGCTGCCGCTTCGATCGCTTCCGCGTTGAATGCCGAAAAACTATTTTACATGACCGATACGGAAGGGATCCTGATCGATGGAGAACTCATTCCTACGCTGACAAGCGATAAGGCAAAGCAATACATTGCTGCCGGCACGATTGCCGGCGGAATGGTACCGAAAGTACAAACGTCCTTCGATGCGATCGAGAAAGGTGTGAAAAAAGTACATATCATTAACGGTACTGCGCTGCACTCGATCCTGTTGGAAATCTTTACTAATGTTGGCGTCGGGACGCAGATCATCAAGTCCGAAAAACCCGCACAGCCGATTCCAAGAGTAAGAGAAAAGAAAGAAGATTTTCTTGATTTCTCAGAGCTTACGAGACAAGGGCTATACGAATTATTTCATCTTGCTGATAAGCTCCGTAAGGAGCTGGAGTTGCGGCCGTTGGCGGGGAAATCGATATCCTTAATCTTCCAAAAGCCTTCGCTTCGAACACGGATTTCGTTCGAAGTCGGAATAGCACAACTCGGGGGAATTCCTATTGTATTGAATAATGAGACGATCGGGCTCGGAGTGCGCGAGAGTGCACATGACGTGGCGAAGGTTTTGTCGCGATACAACGATGCAATCATTGCGCGCGTATTCGATCACTCTCTGCTCACAGATCTTGCTTCAAATGCAAGCGTACCTGTTGTCAATGCGCTCAGCGACTTGCTGCATCCCTGCCAGATACTTGCCGATGTTTACACGCTCTATGAGCAGAACCTTCTTCGTCCCGGAATGAAGATCGTGTTCATCGGCGATGGCAACAATGTTGCCAATTCCTGGATCGAGTTTGCCGGAATATTCCCGATGCATTTCGTTCTTGCAGCACCGGAGGGATTCGAACCTGATCCATCCATTATGCAGAAAGCGATCGCTGCCGGAATAAGCACGATCGAGATCCTACGTAATCCGGTGGAGGCAGCCAGAAATGCTGACGTCCTGTATACAGATGTATGGACAAGCATGGGTCAGGAAGAAGAGAAGTCGAAACGGATCGCAGCATTCGAAGGATTTACCATCAGTGAAGACCTGCTCCAAATTGCTTCGCCGGAATGTGTCGTGATGCATTGTCTGCCTGCACATCGTGGAGAAGAAATTACGGATGAAGCGATCACAGGCGTTCAGTCCGTGATCTTCGAGCAGGCCGAGAACCGCCTGCACATTCAGAAAGCATTGCTCTGTTCACTTTTTGGTGCAGATGAGGGTTTACAGCTTCGGCGATTTCCCGCCGATGCCACAACCGAATATGAAAAAACAACAACGACAATTCCTGCTTAAGGAGATCATCACTCGGAAAGCCATTCCAAGCCAGGAAGAACTTCTGGAAGAATTGAAGCAATCGGGTGAATCGGTTAATCAGGCGACACTTTCGCGCGATCTGCGGGAAATGGGGATTAGTCGTGTCAATACGGCCGAAGGACCACGATACGAATTCTCCACAGAGGGAGAAGAAAAGAGAATTCGTACTCTGATCTCATACGAGGTACAGAATATTACTGCGAACGAATCGCTGATAGTCGTGAGAACATTACCGGGAAGGGCACAGGGTGTTGCCGAGATGCTCGACCGTTTGAATATTCCGGAAGTGCTTGCAACCCTTGCCGGAGATAACACAATTTTTATTGCGCCGAAGTCGGTTGCCGATATCGGGAAGATCGAACAGGCATTACGGGAGTTTATCACACACGAATAAGGAAGTTAGTCATGAGGATTGAAGGAATAGATGGCGCACGGATCGCACTTGCATTTTCCGGTGGCTTGGATACATCGGTAATGATCAGATGGCTTCAAGAGAATTATAACGCCGAGATCGTTACGGTTTCAGGCGATCTTGGCCAGGAGAAGGAACTCAACGGTATTCGGGAGAAAGCGTTGTCTCTTGGTGCAGTGGCAGCATATCATGTCGATCTGAAAGAGGAATTCGTTCGAGACTTCGCCTTTCACGCACTTAAGGCAGGAGCGCTCTATGAAGGATCGTATCCGCTTGCGACTGCGCTCGGACGGCCACTCTTGGGGAAGGCCCTTGTTGAAGTTGCACAAAAAGAGAACTGTACTGTCGTCGCTCATGGCTGCACAGGGAAAGGCAACGACCAAGTTCGTTTCGAAGCATCAGTTTGGGGAATGGCTCCGGATCTCCGAGTCATCGCACCTGTCCGCCACTGGGAATTCCGTTCGCGTGAAGATGAAATGGCATATTGTGCCGAGCGGGGAATACCTGTCGCGGCAACGAAGGCCAGTCCGTATTCGATTGACGAAAATATTTGGGGCACAAGCATCGAATGCGGAGTCCTCGAAGATGCTACTGTTGCTCCGCCGGAAGATGCGTATCAGCGCACGCTTTCGGCCGAAGATGCGCCATCGGAGAGCACGACGATTTCCGTCGACTTCGCCAATGGGATTCCAATTGCCATAAATGGCGAATCAATCGAGCCGGTAGAACTGCTTCGGAAGCTGAACCGGATCGCCGGAGAAAACGGCATCGGACGTCTCGATCTGATCGAGAATAGGTTAGTGGGAATAAAATCACGTGAGATCTACGAAGCCCCTGCTGCAACTCTGTTGCACTTTGCTCACCGAGAACTCGAACGCCTAACGCTGGATAGATGGACGGCACGGTACAAAGAACAAATGTCTGCAAACTATGCAGAGTTGATCTATACTGGATTATGGTTCTCTCCGCTTCGGGAGGCGATGGATGCTTTCATCGACGAAACACAGAAACGAGTCACCGGTAATATTATCGTGAAGCTCTACAAAGGCACCATGCGTATTCTTTCTCGTTCTTCGGAATTCTCACTCTACGATCAAGCTCTTGCTTCGTATACATCGGAGGATAGCTTCGATCATTCGGCCGGTGAAGGATTCTCGAAGATCTTCTCGCTTCCGCTTCGAACGATCGCTCGGTCGAAAGAAAAAGCTTCGATAACATTATAAAAGCATAACTGGGAATGAACGAAGACCAAAGAAAGGCTCCTCTCTGGGGCGGACGTTTTCGCAAGCAGCTTGATCCGGCTGCTAAAGTATTCTCATCTTCAATAAAATACGACAAACGTTTTGCGAAAGAAGATATCGAGGGAAGTATTGCCCATGTGACAATGCTTGGCGAGTGCAATATCATTCCAGCCGGCGAATCCACTCTCATCGTTAGCGCCCTCAAGCAAATCCGCGAAGAGATCACAGCAGGAACACTTCAAATTCCAGACGACAGTGAAGATGTGCATCTTGCCATAGAGGAGTTGCTAATCCAGAGGATCGGTAGTGTCGGAGGAAAACTCCATACGGCTCGAAGCCGGAACGACCAGATCGCATTGGATCAACGGCTATTCTTGCGAAAGGAGCTTCGAGAACTTCAGAATTCCATTAAAGAACTCCAGAGGGATCTGATAGCCAAAGCCCAAGCGAACAGACAGATTATTATTCCGGGCTACACTCACATGCAACGGGCGCAGCCGGTTTTGCTTGCGCATCATTTGCTTGCCTACGTCTCTATGCTTGGTCGAGATGCCGAGCGCATAGCCGATTGCTTGGTCCGGATAAATCTCTCTCCGCTTGGAGCAGCAGCATTTGCGGGAACATCCTTTCCGATCGATCGGGATGCCGTCGCCTCGCAGCTTGGCTTCTCCGGCGTTGTCTTTAACAGTATCGACGCAGTCAGCGATAGGGACTATGTGATCGAAGTTGCCGGCGTTTGCAGCATCATCATGATGCATCTGAGCAGGTTCGCTGAAGAGTTGATTCTGTGGTCGACGTCGGAATTCGGATTTGTCGAAATGGACGACTGTATCAGCACCGGATCCAGTATCATGCCTCAGAAGAAGAATCCGGATATTGCCGAGCTTATCCGCGGCAGATCGGGAAGAGTTTACGGAGCATTAATGAATTTGCTCACGATTATGAAGGGATTGCCGCTTGCGTATAACCGCGATATGCAATGCGACCGAGAGCCAATGTTTGAGGCTCTGGAAACTACGAGCAATGCCTTGGCAATGATGAAACTCATTGTTGCCAATATTACTTTCCGATCGGATCATTTGAAAACCGTATTGCAGGAGGGGTTCTTGACGGCAACGGAGATCGCCGATTACCTTGTCCGCAAAGGAGAGACATTTCGCGAGGCTCATCGGATCACAGGCGAACTGACAGGATATTGTGCGGAAAATAATCTTTCATTTACCTCCCTTGACCTTGAGAAACTAAGATCATACTCTCCGAAATTTTCGGAAGATGTTTTTGATATCCTTGATCCTGAGCGGAGTATTGCACTAAAGGTATCGCTTGGAAGCTCATCCCAGGAAAGTGTGGACACTCAATTAATTTATTGGAAGAATAAACTATCTGAATGATGGAATCAGTAAATACAGGTACAAGCGTAGTCGCTGCAACAATTGCCGAGCGTGAGAAGGAAATCTTTTTTCCAACGTATGAGCGGTTTGCTATCGGAAGGGTGCTTTCGGCATCCGGCCCATATATTTTTACCGAAGATGGCGGCAAGTATCTTGATGTGATCGCAGGTCTTGGCGTAAACGCCTTAGGGCATTCGCATCCTGAAGTCGTGAAAGCCGTGCAGGAGCAAGCCGCTTCGTTCATGCATCTATCGAATCTCTATCTGCAGGATGTTCAGATCGAACTTGCCGAGAAGCTTTCCGCTCTGAGCGGCTGGAGCAAAGTATTCTTTACTAATTCCGGGACGGAGGCAGTCGAAGGAGCCTTAAAGCTGGCAAGAAAATATTTTGGATCACCTAAAAAAGCTGAGCTTATCGGTGTCTCCAATTGCTTCCACGGAAGGACCTATGGCGCCCTCAGCGTTATGGATAAGGAGAAATATCGGAATGGCTTCGGTCCTTTTCTAGCTGATGCAGATTGCCTGATCCCATACTCGGAAGAAAATCTTACATCCAAAGTATCCGATAAAACAGCAGCCGTGATACTTGAGGTGATTCAAGGCGAGGGAGGAATTGTTGAAGTCCCAGCCACTTTTATTAACGCATTACATGAGCTTCAGCAGAAGTTCGGATTTCTCATCATTGCCGATGAGATCCAATCCGGTGTCGGAAGAACGGGTAAATTCTTTGCGTACGAACATTATGGGCTGGAGCCGGATATTGTCGTCTGTGCAAAGGCTATCGGAGGCGGATTGCCTTTGGGTGCAATCCTTACGAATAATCGCATCGCTTCGGCGTTCACTCCGGGAGTACATGGAACAACATTCGGCGGAAATGCCCTGGCCTGTGCGGCAGGATTAGCAGTACTCCGTGAACTTGAAAGGGTTTGTTGGAGGATGTTATTACTGAATCAGCTTATCTCAAGAGCCGGCTTGTGTCAGTGCAAGAAAAATACCCGGAAGTCATAAAGCAAATTCGAGGAAAGGGATTCATGATCGGAGTCGAACTTGCTAGTCCAGCGAAGGCTATCCACTCGGCGCTTTTGGACAGGCATGTAATTACAAACGTGACAGCTAATACGGTGCTCCGGCTTCTGCCGCCGCTTATTTTCGATCACGGCAACATCGGCAAGTTTATTCAGACGTTCGAAGAAGTGCTCTCTCTTGGATGAGAGATCTTCTGAAAGATTAAACTGCCGATTCAATTAGACAACGAATCGTTTGCGAATATCTTCGACCGAATCTTTGGTCAAATCTTTCGTGAGCGTTTTCTTGATCTTGGAAAGGATACTCCCTTTCATCGCCGTCGTGACTCCATTATAAATATGCTTTGGAAGCGCAAGATAGTATTCATCGGCCGGAGTGTGGAGAATGACACCTTCAATATCATGCGCTAATGCCTGTAACGATTTCTTTTCCATTTCCTCCATCATTTTATGGGCCTCACCGCTGCCGTGTCTGGCGCTTCGAGCATCTCCGGAGCCACGGAATGAGCCACGCCTATCGCTGAGTTGCTCGCTTAGCTTCTTATGGGCCGCCGTATAGATTGTTCGCTTAATCAGTTCGGCCTTGCCCTTGTGGATCAGGGATCGCTCTCGTATTGAGAAGGCTTTCATGATCCCAGAATCTGCAACGATCACAATATATGACTTCATATGTTTGTTTACTTCCGAAAAGTCTGTAGGTCAGGTTGCTAATGCATACAAAATCGCGTTAGGAAATATACCGCACCAAATGATAACAGCGTTAGCGATAGGCCATAAATGAAAATAGTATAACTCAAACGGAGGTAGTAATATTTGCCTTCAATCAATTTCTGTTCTGCAAGATAGTCCTGTAGAAGGTTGTTCGCCGGTAGTACGTTATTATCCATTGCGGTTGCTAACCATCCGTTAGTGGCAGCCCTCAGCGGACGTACTGCCAATGCTGAGCAAATAAGCGCGATCGTTGCCGCGCTCAGTAAAATGAATAATGGAATTCCTATGCTCAGATCATTCCGTCGGGAATTAGCCCACAAGGTAATACTGAACATTCCGGCGATCATAAGTATCGTATTGGAAAGCATGATGATTTGCGCTTTATGATCCAGATGAGATTGCTCGAGTTTAAGATCAGAAAGACCCTTATGGAGTAACTCCGGTTCATCATACTCTGATGCTTCATCATATGGCCCTTTGTGCGACGTCGACTTGTTTTCATCGGCTGAGGCCTTTTCGGTCTGAGCCTGCATTCTGCGAATCCTCTTGTAGAGGAGACGCATATTTTCCGCTTGCTGTTCGCCGTAGGCTTCTTGTGCATACCTGGTAAAGAATGTATGTTCACCCAGAAGCTGCAGATTTTTTTGTGACCATTCCTCCTCCGTGTAGCTTTCTCCCAACACCTTTTCAAGTTCAGACTGAAGGAGACTGCTGGATTCGAAAAACGACTTTCTGCCAAGACCCGAAAGATCTGCATCGGCTACGATCTGCTCTAACAGATTGTGTGGCTGCTGCGGAATCTTCGTTGCGCGGATGCATCCAAGGACAAGGGTTGTCTTCTCTATCGGATAGCCTTCCCGGCCCAAGAATTCCGAGGCGATTCTAGTGCTGACCTCTTCATGCCCCCTGTAAACTTCGGTATAGCCCGTATCATGCAACCAGGCAGCGAGCATGACAACTTCAATACCTTCCTCACCAAGCCTCATTCCTTTGCCGATCTTGCGCGCAGACCGGGCAACCATCTCCGAATGTTCGTAGGTATGATAAACCATATCCGTCTGCAAATGCTCGCGGAAGAGTTTGGAGACGAACTCGGATGCTCCGGTTATGATAGCGCTCTGATTCTGCATGATTACTGGTAGTACAAATCTACAAAAGAATCGGCCTTTTCGTTACTTTCCATGAAATCCTTCGTATTTTTTACTATTACAGAACTGCCATTATGAAAATGTTAAGATTCTTTTTCGGATTACTTTGCGTACTCTCGCTTTCAGGAGTTTCCTTCGCCCAGAAGGAATTCACCATCATGGGAATCATGCAGCATACCGATCTTGAAGGCGGATGTTGGTACTTGCAGGCAAAGCAGATGAAATACGAACTCACTGCTTCGCCGGACATATTGAGGACCTGTAAGGTCGAAGGAAGAATGTTAACCCTGCGTGTGCGCCAGGCACCCATGATGAAATCCATTTGTATGATCGGTACAATGGTGGAAGTGGTCGAAGTCCTGGATACTGTTTCGCATCCGCACAATCCGCCGTTTACGCATCAAACGATTAAAGGTACGATACACAAGACGAAATCGGGCTGTTGGTATGTTCAAACCAGTAAGAAACTCCGATATGAATTGCAGGCTCCGGTACCAAAGAAGTTCATGCATGCGGGTGCGCGTTATAATAGGATGTCCGTCGTTCTTCCCGGATCCGAAAGTGTGTGCGGAATGACGGGAGTTATTACGATAAGTGAACTCGATCCTGACATGAAGCCCAAGCAGGCAAAGGAAAGAAAGAGCGATCCGCGGTGAATCGGATTCTTGAACCCTGATCGAGAAGAGCGTAGATCAGTTTCTCATTGCCGGAATATACAACTCTTCGATATATTGCTTCATCATTCTTTCGCTCGTGAAATTCGGAATGACGGAATACATCGATTCTTTGATCACGTCTAGCCAGCCTTTCGGAATATCCTGAAGATCGCGCGTGAAATAGAGAGGTATGATCTCCTCTTCGAGCAGACGATAGATCTCCTTTGCATCAAGCATATCTTGAATCTCAACCGGCTCATCTACCGGAGAGTGGATCGCCCAGCCGTTCGTGCCGTTATAGCCTTCGCACCACCAGCCATCCATAACGGAGAGATTAGGGACGCCATTAATAGCAGCTTTCATGCCGCTTGTTCCGGAAGCCTCCATCGGCGGTCGAGGGGTATTCATCCATAGATCTACGCCCTGGACGAGCAACTTTGCCGAGTGCATTGTGTAATTCTCCAGGAAAACGATCTTTCCGCGGAATAGCGGATCGCATGCATACTCCCAGATCTCTTTGATCAAGGCTTTTCCCTCTTTATCTGCAGGATGGGCTTTTCCGCTAAAAATGATCTGCACCGGTCGATCTTTCCGATTAAGGATTCTTGCCAGGCGATCCGGATCTTTGAATAGAAGCGTAGCACGCTTATACGTTGCAAATCGCCGGGCAAAGCCGATCGTCAGTGCATATGGATTGCAGAATGCACCGCGCGTCACTAGCTCCGATTCTGATTCATCTATCTGTGTCAATCGAAGATTATCGATGATATGGCGCTGCAAAGATCGGGATTGATCTTTTCGGAATTCCCAAAGCTTCTCATCCGGAATGGCAAAAACCTTTTTCCACATCTCGCCATCAAGCAAGCGGTCCTTCCAGTCGGAAGCGATCTCCTGAGTGAATAGCTGATCGAGTTCATGCGAGATCCATGTAGGAATATGAATTCCGTTCGTGACTCCGATAATCTGATGCGAATCATTTTCGTATTCGCTCCACATCGCACGCGTGACATCGCGATGCTTCATGCTTACGGCGTTGCGATGCTCGCTCATCCGCAAAGCTAGCGCTGTCATATTGAATACTGTTCCGGATTCCGGCGGATGTTTACCCAATTCCAAGAATTCTTCCTTCGATATTCCTATTTCACGGATCGTGTCGTGAAAATAATCGGCGATGATCTCGGGAGAAAATGCATCGTGGCCTGCAGGAACGGGGGTGTGAGTAGTGAAAACACTGGTTGCACGAATATGGGCTAATGCATCGACTATCGATTTGCCGGCAAGTACTTCCTGACGTAAACGTTCGACAAGCATGAACGATGCATGGCCTTCATTAGCATGCCAGACATCTGCCGTTATGCCGAGCGCCGATAAGGCGCGAACTCCGCCGACTCCGAGGGCGATCTCTTGCCTCAGACGGTAGAGCGTATCTCCGCCATAGAGCCGTTTGGTGATCTCACGATCGCTCGTTGCATTAAGATCGAGATCGGAATCCATCAGATAGATCGTCACATTGCCGACCGTTATATGCCAGATCTGCAAGTGCAGCTTCGATTCCTCTTCGCCTAATTGAAGAGAAATAATAAGAGGCTCTCCATCTTTGGAGATCACCTTTTTTAACGGGCTCATTGCTGTGACGAGATGGCGATACTCGGCTATCTGATCGCCCTCGGAATCGATGTGCTGTTCGAAGTAGCCGTAAGGATAAAGAAACCCAACGGCTACGATCGGAAGTCCCATGTCGTGTGCAGTCTTTACATGATCTCCGGCAAGAATGCCAAGACCTCCTGAATATATCGGCAGGCTGGCATGGATTCCGTACTCTGCGGAAAAATACGCTATCGTCT
Organism: Bacteroidota bacterium; assembly: GCA_030706385.1. Classification (GTDB taxonomy): domain Bacteria; phylum Bacteroidota; class Ignavibacteria; order Palsa-1295; family Palsa-1295; genus PALSA-1296. Next base: position 17,056 of record JAUZOQ010000071.1, read on the forward strand.
TGTGGGCGATCTCCGGATGGTGCGTTGCAACGAAGCGGTCTTTTCGCAAAAGATCGCTTCCGTAGAACTCCATCAGTGCATCGTATTTGGCCAGGAAAGCATTATCGGCAGCCAGCAAGGCAAGACGTTCGGAGTCTATATCTTGAAGCAAGCGAATGGGATTATGATCGCTTGTCCACCAGTGATGACGTGATATGGAGCGGAAGAGCGAACGCGCTTCTTCGCTTGAGCTCCACCAGAGATCGTAGACAAGATCGGCAAGTCTGGATATCCGCTCCGGTAATTTCTTGCGCAGTTCTGCGCTTTCATCAGTGAACATTCGCTGTTATCGTATTCCTATTTATGAATAAGTCTCGGAATAACAAAATTTTGGGAGAAGTTGTCCATAAAAGCAAGAACCGAATTAAGGCGATATTCTTAAAAAGTAGTACTAAATGTCGGTCCTATTTGCTTTCGGCTTAAAATGTTTACTCCAGCTCCGATGTTACAGGACATCGAACTGCTCTCAAGTATCAGCAAATTATTTCTTGGAATGAAAAGATCCGGATGGCGCGGCGAAACGATCGATGCAGGCGGCGTCAATTTATATTACGAATCTCATGGGAAAGGCGAGCCGCTTTTGTGCCTGCACAATTTCAGCTCGAACTCGCGGGATCGGTTCTATCCCTTGCTGCCCGTGCTCTCGAAAAGTTATACATGCTATCTCATCGATCTCCGTGGCCACGGAAGATCCGATAACCCCACTAATGATTGGTCGAAGGAGCAATTCTCCCGTGATATTATAGCATTCTGTCGCGCACTCGGCCTCGATTCTGCACTATTTCTGGCCGCAAGCTCCGGAGCTATGACGATGCTGCGTGTGGCTCGATATGCGCCCTCGCTTGTTAAGGCGATGGTGATCGATTCCGGCACATATCGCATCCCTGCAAGCGCACAAAAGTATTACAAAGATCCCGATTCGCTCAGTCCGAAATTGAAAGAATACTACAAGAAAGCAAATGAGATCTACGGCGAGAGTTATTGGCGTGAATTAGCACAGGCATTCTATAACTTCCGGCTTCCGGATTGTGACATCAATATTCCTCTTGAATCGCTTCGCGAGATCGTCTCGCCAACTCTTATCGTGCATGGAGACCGTGACATATTTTTTCCGGTCGATATCGCAGTCGATCTGAAAATGACAATTCCGAATTCCGAGTTATCGGTTTTTCCGAATACTCAGCATATCGTCATGGAGTTCTATCCGGAACGAGTGGCGGAAATGGCAACGGATTTTTTCAGGAAACAATAGCTATTTCGTCTTTGCGCCCGGCGAGAAGAGATAGCTCAAGCCCAGCTGCACTGTTGGGATCGGGCTTTTCGTGACGGGAGTCGTATTCATCTGTCCGACAGTGAGGAATCCATTGTTTCCGATCGCATCGCTTACCGGATAGGAAGCTTGGATAATAAAATACAGATTACCAAAATCATTTTCGATGATCGGCAGCATACCTTCGGCACGAATATCGATCACTGCATTCATATTTTCTTTCGTGAAGAAGGCAGAAGAACTCGGCACGGGATTACCGGTGGAATCGAAAGAAGAACTTACCGGAAGGCCGACGT
>JAUZOQ010000072.1 GCA_030706385.1 Bacteroidota bacterium
GCACAATCGCCGACGTTATCGCCGACAAGATCGGCAATAACTGCAGGATTGCGAGGATCATCTTCAGGAATTCCCGCTTCGACTTTTCCGACAAGATCGGCTCCGACATCGGCAGCCTTCGTAAATATTCCTCCGCCAAGTTGTGCAAAGAGTGCCACAAAGCTTGCGCCGAATCCGTATCCGACTATTAAGAGCGGGATCTTCGTGATGTCATCGGTTACGTTAAGAGCATCGACGATTGCGAAGAGGCCTGCAACGCCAAGCAAGCTAAGTGCTACAACGAAGAACCCCGATACTGCACCACCGCGAAGTGCGGTCTGCAACGCACCGTTCATGCTTGTGCGAGCTGCGGAGGCTGTACGAATATTGCTGCGAATTGCAACCCACATTCCCATATAACCGGATGCAACAGAACATGCAGCTCCGAGAATGAATGAAAGAGTCGTCCAAAGTGCGAGCATCGAGCTGCTTGCAGGATCATGTTCATTATGAGCACGGACGAATGCATAGAGAATGTAGATCAGGCATGCCAGTGCGATAGCAAGGAATGCGATCGTTTTATTCTGTCTGCGAAGGAAGGCTTCCGCCCCTTGTTTGATCGCGTTCGAGATCTCTTGCATTGCCGGAGTTCCTTGATCCCGTTTCAAAACGTTTGGGATCAAGTACAGCCCCGCAAAAAGCAGCGCAAGTACACTTATGCCAAGAATAATCAGTAGTTCCATTCTTATTTTTTGATTTCAGGTTAGTGGTGAAATATTGAAAAACTATTATATTAGCCTTAAAAATACGAAAATATTTGGCTGCCAACGGTATTTTTGAGTTTATTCCTATTCAGGAAACTCTCCGATCGGACGCCTCAAGACAGCGGTTTAGGCTTCATGTTGATCGTATTCATTGCCCGCGAAATTCCGCTTCGAACGATTTCCAAACAGCCATTTTTTGCTGCGATGATCATTTCATCTACTAGTTTCGATTCCGACGCTTTGAACTTCGAAAGCACATATTTTGCCTGCTCTCCGGGATAGAAATCCGCACCGACTCCAAATCGGAGCCGCGCAAATTCATCTGTACCCAATTCATAGATGATCGAGGAAAGCCCGTTATGCCCTCCATCCGAGCCACCGGAGCGTAACCGCAATTGCCCCAAAGGAATGGCAATATCGTCGCAGATAACAACGAGATCCGAAATCCCCTCTTTGAAAAAAGCCAGTATATCGCGGACGGCACGGCCGGAGAGATTCATATAGGTGATCGGCTTAGCAAGAAGAACATCTTCACCGGCAAGTTTCCCTTTAGCATAGTAATACTCGCCCTTACCTGCTTTCCAGCCTGATGATCTTTCCAGAAGCTGCTCGAGACTATCGACTATTGCAAAGCCGATATTATGCCGCGTGCCTTCGTATTCTTTCCCAGGATTTCCCAGGCCGATGAACATATACATGTGAGGGTAACGGCCGAAACGGTATGAATAATGATAAAAAAACAGGACTCACAAGAAAATCCTGCGAGCCCTTTTTCGATCGAATTGAACGAATTATTTCTTTTCTGCTTCTGCGCCTTCTTCTTCCTTCTTACCCTTCGCCTGGATCTGTTCAGGCTCTGTGATCTCAGGAGTTGCGCCCGGTACCGGCTCTTCAACAACCTTCGGAGCGGTACAAGCAACGATAACGGCATTCTCATCGGCGAGAATAACGTATGCCTCATTTGCAGGAAGATCCTTAATGTGCACGCCGTGACCGATCTTCAGATCCGTTACATCGACTTCGATATGCTGCGGAATCTGATCCGGAAGCACATTGATCGTCAACTTATGCATGATGAAGTCGATAATTCCTCCGTCTTTAACTCCCGCTGCCGTTCCGACGAGCGAAACAGGAACATCGAGCTTAACCTTTTCACCTGCATGCAGGATGATCAGATCGATATGACGAACGCGATCGGAGATCGGATCGAACTGTACTTCGCGCAAAATGCTCTTTGTGGATTTCCCGTCAAGATTGAGATTGACGATATGCGTCTCTTTCGTATAGATCAGAGGACGCAAGTCGAGTTCTTTGACATGAAACGGAATCGAGGCTTCTCCGTGTCCGTAAAGAACTCCCGGTACTCGTCCTGAATTGCGTAATGTCCGAGCAGAGCTGCCGCCTAAATTCTTGCGCGACTCTGCATTAATGATGATATCTGCCATTGTTGTTTGTGCCTTTCATGCCGCCGCACACTTACGTTTATTGCTAAAGCAGTGCCCAACGGTGGTAATGAAAATCCTGAACTGCTTGCGCAGACAGGGTTAATTAAGAAAACTGTATCCGCCCTACTGACGAAAATTTTTTCTCCGATGCGTGTTTGTTATTTCTTTTTCTTCTCATCGTCGAAGAGCGAACTGATGCTCTTGCCATCATGCGTTCTGCTGATCGCTTCGGCAAAGACTTTCGCAACCGATTTCACTTTGATCTTGCTTCCGCCGTTCTTGAGCGGTATGGTATCGGTAACCAGCAAATATTCCAGAGGCGACTCGGTGATCCGCTCGATCGCCTTGCCGCTTAAGACGGGATGGGTGCATGCGCCATAAACCCGCTTTGCTCCAGCGGCTTTCAAAGCTGTTGCAGCATTTGCGAATGTGCCACCCGTATCGATAAGATCGTCAATAAGGATGATATCCTTGCCTTCTGGCTCGCCGATGATATTCATCACTTCGGCAACATTCGGAGCCGGTCGGCGCTTATCGATAATGATAAGATCGGCATCGAATCGTTTTGCAAATCCTCTTGCCATTTTCGATCCACCGACATCAGGCGAGGCGATCGCCAGGTTCTTGAGTTTCTCCTGACGAAAATGCTTGGCAAACGTATTCGACGCATATAGATGGTCGAACGGAATATCAAAAAAACCTTGAAGCTGCGGTGCATGCAGATCCATCGATATGACTCTGTCGGCACCTGCTTCGGTTACAAGATTTGCAACCAGCTTGCTCGTAATCGCAACGCGAGGCTGATCTTTTCTATCCTGGCGTGCGTACCCAAAATATGGCAGCACTGCCGTGATCCTCTCGGCACTTGCTCTTCTTGCGGCATCAATGAGCATGAGCAACTCCATCAGATTTTCCGCAGGCGGCATCGTCGATTGAACGATGAACAGATCCACACCGCGTATATTCTCGTCATACTTGACCCAGAGTTCTCCATCGGAGAAATTCTTGATCTGCGTATTGGCGATCTTTGCATTGAGGGCCTTGGCGATCCTCTCTGCAAACTCTTTATTACTACGCCCCGCTACGAGTTTAAGTTGTGCCATCGTTCAATGTGCAAGGTGATCGGTACTCCAAGATCAAAGAACAGAGTTCTTGTACATTGCACATTGTACGCTGATCATTGGTTTAAGCTGGGGTGGCAGGATTCGAACCTACGAATGGCGCCTCCAAAGGGCGCTGCCTTACCGCTTGGCGACACCCCAATAAATGTCGGAAGTCGATTGTTGTTAACGAATTGTACTACCTTGTCTTACAGCCGCCACTCCCTCAAGCCCCGCAATAACAGATTGTAATAATCGGAAGTTCTCCAAATATTGATTCTGCTCCATCACCGGATGAAGTTCAACCATTGCCAGCTCATAAAACCGTACTCCGGCGGAAAAAGCCACTACTCTATTATGAACCAGGCCCCTCTCAGGACTCGGAGAATACTCGTAGTTGACAAAAAGCATACTATCAATCGTAAATGCTTCAGGCTGACGAGTTAGGGAGATCCCCGGATGCTTCTTCAGTTTTGCTTGAAATGATTCTTCGGCCAAAGCAAGTATCCCATCCCGTTCGATCTTCCGCCGCAGATCAGCCGTTCCTGGGATTTCGACCAATACCATCGCACGGGCTCGGGCAGCATCGGTGTAGACGGCGAGGATATTCTCTAATTCCGGCACATTCTCCGTATTTACCTGAAGCCAATTTTTCGGGATATGGCCGGCAATATCTCCTGTCGGTGAATGGAAATACTCTTCATCAAGCGGACTATCGCTAAATTCATAGATCGGTTTCTTCTTCTCCACTTTCGGAGCGGAGTAAAAAAGTGAGCAGCCTGTAAGAAAGAGAAACGCGAGAAAAAGAAAACGGTGCATTCTGAAAAAAGTAATTATGCAAATATACCGGAATCGGTACTGCCAAAACACGAATAGCAAAATAAAGTCCGTGAGATAATCGGTGAGGTCAATTTCCCCGCTTCCACTTTGCTTGTTCTAAATTCAAACTAAAACTAACACGGTGCGTATTTCCCAACTGATCCTGGGCATTGAAACTCTGGAATGCATAATCGATAGATAGTCTCGGCAATCGAACTCCGGCGCCGATCGTCACCATCTTCAGGTCGCTATACCCTGCGCGCAACGCGATCAATTTCTGGAATTGATACTCAAGGCCGAAATGAAAATCAGAACTCATGGGGCCGACATGCACTTCCGAAATGCTTCGTAAATTTTCGAACCGGATATCGGCATCGATTGCCGGCATCAGCGTATGGCTCATATCGGAAAAAATATCCCACAAGTACGCTGCACCGATCTTCAACGTCGGAGATACCAGTTCTTTCGTGCCGGTGGTATACGAGAGAAGCGTTGTAGTAATATCCTGCCCAACCGCTGCCAGAGTCAGTTGTGGAGTTATATGATATCGGGCTCCGAGATCGATGCCGAAACCGGTTGCATGATTATCGGCATCGAGCTTTCTGAATATCACCTTTACCGTTGCGCCATAGGAAAACAGAGAGTCCTTCTTTTGTCCGTATGAAAGGAGTATTCCCCAGTCGAAATTGCCAAACGAAGTAACTTTGGAGTAATCGATGTAATCATCGCCGTTAAAAAGCCCGTCCCCATTCAGATCGATCAATGCGCTTCTAGTATCTTTAATATTCGATATGCCTATATGCATGACGGAGATCGCAGCGCCTCCATCCTTGCCTAACGGAAATGCGAGGGCAGCGAAGTCATGTTGAACAGTATTATCGAATCGTGCTTCATGCATTCCGGTGATCGACGGATACTGTAATTGCGAAAGCCCTGCGGGATTCCAATATCCAGCCGAAGCATCATCGATCGTTGCAATCGCAGCGCCGCCCATTGCAAGGGACCTGGCTCCGGTTCCTAACTGGAGAAACTCTCCGGCATACGCTCTGACTGTCTGAGCTCCGGAATTCTCCCAGAAGAAAAATAACAGCAGGATACCCAAGACCGATAGAGGCCAACGTCTCGTTTGTCTCCTTATGTTTCCCGATAAAAGCAGAATGTTTGGTAGATAATTTTGATACAACTCAGTTTACTTACAAATTCTGTGAACATTTAATTCGAAGGGGCGAATTCTTACCCTAATCCCACAATCCGAATTTTTCAGGATAACGAATCTTCCAAAGCGTCAAACCTTCGGCCGGTGCCAGATACTTCGCTCTATGGAGTTCGGTCGGCGTATCAAGAAGCGAGCTGAATTCTTCTTCATGCAACTTCCCTCTTCCAACTTCAACTAATGCTCCGATAAGAGAGCGTACCATTCCCCTGACAAATCGGTTTGCTCTGATCGTGAAGATAATTTGCTCCCCATCAGCCGAAAAAGTACACCGATCGACGATACTTCGATAATGTTCGACATCCTCGGAGCGCTTCGAGAATGAAGTAAAATCATGATCTCCGATAAGCCACGCTGCAGAACGCTCCATTGCTTCAATATTCAGATCGTCCCATACATACCATGAAAACTTTCTTTGTAGTGCAGTTCTCCTCCTGAAGATCACGTAACGATACTCGCGGTCCAGAGCTGAGTAGCGGGCATGAAAATCATCCGATACTTCTTTGATGGAACGGACGACAAGATCATGACCTGAATTGCCATTAATTGCTTGCACTAACCGTTCTGTACTGATCGTCGCAGATTCCGGCAACGGTGCGTGGGCAACCATTCCAAGAGCATGGACTCCGGCATCGGTTCTGCCCGAAGCGGTCACTGCAATTTTTTCCTGCAGTACCAATTGGAGCGCTGCTTCAAGCTCTTGCTGAACGGTTCTGACTCCAGGCTGGATCTGCCAGCCGCAAAAATCCGAACCGTCATATTCAAGCAGAAGTGCGATCTTCATTGGAGGTCGACTAATTGAATTTTCCAAAGGGTCTTAAAACTGAATTCGATGCGAGTAATATCAGCGTAACAGTTTTGAAAAAAAATCGTTATTATGCCTCATACATTCATTAATCCGTAAAGCAACAACATTATGTGCGGAATCGTCGGTTATATCGGTCATCGTGAGGCAACTCCGATCATTCTTGCCGGGCTAAAGCGTCTCGAATATCGTGGCTACGATTCGGCCGGCATCGCCCTTATCGAACGTCACCATACTAATGGAAACCATGTCCCATCAACAAACTCTGCAACACTGAGCATTCGAAAATGCAAAGGCAAAGTAAATCAGTTAGAAGATCTGATTCGCAATATGCCGAAGACTTCCATGCTGGGCATCGGTCATACCCGATGGGCAACCCATGGGGCACCAAGCGATATTAATAGCCATCCGCATACCGATCAAACCGGAAGAATTGCCATCATCCATAATGGCATTATCGAAAATTATTCTGCAATCAAAGAGACTCTCGTCGAACGAGGTCATCACTTCGAAAGCGAAACCGATACTGAAGTCCTTGCCCATCTCATCGGTGAATTTTATGGCGACGGCCGAAATCTTACTGAAGCTGTCCGCCTTGCATTGAACGAAGTAATCGGAGCCTACGGAGTCGCTGTCGTCTCCAAAGACTCGCCAGATGAGATCGTTTGTGCCAGGAAAGGATCTCCGATCGTTATCGGAGTCGGGGACAATGAAAATTTCATTGCCTCCGATGCTGCAGCCATTGTCTCTTATACCCGGAATGTCATTTATCTTTCGGATAATGAGATCGCAACTATTACCCGCGACAGCGTTAAGACAAGAACGATCGGCGACGTAGAAGTCACCAAAGATGTCGAAGCCATTACGATCAAACTCGAAGAGATCGAAAAAGGCGGCTATGAACATTTTATGCTCAAGGAGATTCACGAGCAGCCTTCGACGGTTCGCGACGCCATGAGAGGCAGAGTCATCGAAGAGGAAGGCTCTATCGTTCTTGGCGGATTGCGGAATCACCTTCCCCGTCTCAGAAATGCTAAACGTATTCTCATCACGGCATGCGGCACGAGTTACCATGCAGCACTGATCGGAAAATATATGCTGGAGCAACTTGCTCAGATTCCGGTCGACGTTGAATATGCCAGCGAATTCAGATACAGAAATCCAGTCGTTACTGAAGGTGATGTAATGTTCGTCATCAGCCAATCAGGCGAGACGGCAGATACCTTGGCCGCGATGCGAGAAGCAAAGCGAAAAGGAGCTTTGGCTCTGGGTATCGTCAATGTTGTCGGCTCCACCATTGCCAGAGAATCCGACGGCGGAGTCTATATCCATGCCGGCCCTGAGATCGGTGTTGCATCGACGAAAGCTTTCACTTCTCAGGTTACAGTCTTTGCCTTGCTTTCGATAATGCTCGGAAGAATGAAGAGTCTTTCCGTAGTCGATGGAAAAGAACTTATCCGTGCTCTACTTGCCCTACCAGGACAGATCAACCAGATATTGGAATCTTCCGAACCGGTGATCCAGGAGATCGTGAAGGAATTCAAAGATGCCGATCATTTTCTCTATCTGGGACGAGGATATAATTATCCTGTCGCTCTTGAAGGAGCATTAAAACTGAAAGAGATTTCTTATATTCATGCCGAAGGATATCCGGCAGCAGAAATGAAACATGGGCCGATTGCCCTGATCGATAACGACATGCCTGTCGTCGTTATCGCACCGCATGACGATGTCTATGAAAAGGTCCTTTCGAATATTCAGGAAGTCAGGGCACGAGGCGGCCGCCTCATTATCATTGCCAGCGATTCGGATAAGCGAATCGAAAAGCTTGCCGAGAAAGTGATTCGAATTCCCGAAACGATCTCGATGCTACTGCCGATCCTCTCCGTTATCCCGCTTCAACTACTCTCGTACTACATGGCACGAGAACGTGGAGCGAATGTCGATCAGCCCAGAAATCTTGCAAAATCTGTCACTGTCGAATAGTCTATCGGCTTCTTTCGAAACCGATCGCATACATTACATACGATGCGACCGGTAATCGACAACTGTTGCTTTCTCTTTTAACTCTTCGAGCCACTGACCGAAGAACCTCTGCTGCTTCTCCTGATTAAGCGATTCGAACGACTTTGTTTTCTGTGCTTCGAACTGTGCCTTATCGGCCGGCCTCAATTCAATAAGCTTAACAATATAGTATCCGTTTTCTCCTTCGATCGGCTGACTGATTTCACCAGGCTTCAGCGTAAAAGCTGCATTATTGACAGCATACTCGGTTCCTAATGCCGGAGTCGATTCAGCCGGTCCCATTACCACCTGAATCGGCTTATAAAGCGAATCGACGCTTCCAAGCTTCGAAAGATCATCACCAGGAGAAAGCATTGCACGAAGTTCTTTTGCTTTTGGCGCAAGAGCCTCGATCGACTTCCGTTTGGCGACAGCATTCTTGATCTGCTCCTTCAGAAGACTATCAAGCGGTTTGACACCTTCGGGAATAACTTCAGTAACTTGCGCAACAACACTAAGCCTTGCACTCGGAATACGAACGGGCTGAGTGATATCACCGGCCGAAAGATCGAATACGTAGTTGACCCACGGCTTATATCCGAACATCGGCGCGGCGCCTTTCTTGACGACAGGGGGCCCGTCAGCCGTAACGCGAAGATTCTGTGCCTGAGCAGCCTGATCGAATCCGTCTTTCGCAGCTTTCTCTCTGAAGATGCTGGCTTGCTGCTGCACCATCTTCGATGTTTGCGAGCTGGATCTGATTTCAACAGGAATAGTCTGAATCTTGATCTTGCGTCGTGACTTGGCAACAACTTCAAAAATATGATAGCCTCGTGCAGATAGCAACGGTCCCTGAAGTTCATTAAGCGGAGCCTTCACGCAGGCCGCTGAATATGCCGGATCATACATATTCTCCCCCATCCATCGCATATCGCCACCGTTACGTGCCGAAGGATCTTGAGAAGCTCGGCGAGCAACCGTAGCAAAGTCGGCCCCTGCCTTGAGATCATCATAAAGCTTCTGGGCGACGGCTTTGGCGCTATCCTTATTTTCCGGTCGACCAAATCCGATGAGGATATTCTTCGAATGATAAAATAAGGCACCGGTATCTTGTTCTTCGATTACCCGCATTGCCTTGATCTGCCCTTCGTTAATTCCAACAGCAACATCACCAAGTTTGGTATTGATGATCTCTTCGCTGTTATTATAAGCACTGAACATCGAGGGCGTCATCATCTGCGGAGGCAGAACACCTGCATCGTTATAGCTATGGGCAAGTTCACCGACTACGCTATCGGATGCATTGATCGGAAGCGCTGCCCATTTCTTCTTCAGGCCTTCAACGGTTTCCATGAGTTTAGCCGAATCCTTCGGAGTCGGAAGTTCACGGAAAATAACAAACTTTATTTTTCTGGCAGCTTCACGCTTATAGAGGAAAGGATGCTCATCGTAATATTTCTTGATCTCCTCCTGAGTGACCTGTGCGATGAAGTCATGCGGGCCTTTCGTAGGTTTCAGTTTCACGACTTCAACTGTTGCCTTGGCATTCGTATTCTCGAACCGCTCCCATAGTTCGCTACGAGTAGTACGAATCGCAGACTGAAGAATATTCGACAGCTTTTGTTTTCTCAGATCTTCTCTCAGCGACTTGGTTACATTCGATACGATCGTATCGTTGCGTGGATCACGTAGAGCCTGAAAATAAGCCGTTTCATCGAAACGCCCCGTCGAATCCATGAAATTACGCTTCAAGAATTCCGGCGGATTGTAGAAGAGCACATCGCGGACTTCCTGATCGGTGACATTGATCCCGAATTCATCGATCTTCTGATCGATAAGCTTCGTAACGATAACCTGATCCCAGGCTTTTTCGCGAACTTCGTTTTCCTCGGCATCGCTTAATGTTGCCTTTTTGGTTTCCTGAAGTTTTTGCTGACGGAGCTGGGCAAAAGCATCATCATAATCCTTATTCGAGATGGAGATACCATTAACCTTTCCGATCTCATCGGCTTTTCTGCCGCTCTTGAAAAAATCGCCTTGGGCGCCCCATTCGAAAATGATCATCAAGAGGAATGCACCAGCAAGACCGGCAAAAATTACCGTCATCTTCTCGCGCATTTTGTTCATTATTGCCATATTGTCGTTCTTCTATAACTCCGGAATTAAAAGGATTATGAAACGTATTATGAAAAAGCTAAGTGAAATCGCTGAAAACAAGAGAGAAGTTCCATTATTTGCCACCATTGAGCGATTTGCTTCATCTACAAAGACGATCTTTGATCTTCAATTCTTTTCGGCATCAATCAAAATAAAGATTCTAATCTCATCATTCGCCAAATCTTGATTGGCAATAACCTTTTATACAATCATCTTAACTCATTATTTTATAAGGATATAGAAATACTAATCTCATGCTTTTGATGATGGAGCAAAGGTCAGATTCTTTGGACAAGAAATATTCGTCGGAATATTGATGCGATGCAGAGCGAATCGAGAATTATCGCTGCCTTCGATGACGCAAAATACTGTGCGATGGACTCGGATTGCTCCTGAGGTAGGACTTGAACCTACGACCCTCTGATTAACAGTCAGATGCTCTAACCAACTGAGCTACTCAGGAATATCAAATTCACAAGGCACAGTAAACGTCAATCTGACAAGATGCGGTTCCGAAAAATATTTTATTTGATTTGCTCTGAATCCAATTCTTTGACTCTTAATCCTCCTTTCGTTTAATGAAATCTATTTTTTTGAGATGAAGTCTTATTATTATTCGTTTGATTGGCTTCAATCAGAATCAACACATCGTGCTTGGCTACTTCACATTCGTTCTTCATACACATCTTCCGTACGTGCTTCATCATGGGAAGTGGCCATTCGGCTCGGATTGGCTTTCGGAAGCAGTAAGCGAATGCTACATCCCTATTCTTACTGCGCTTAATAATCTCCAGTCTCGGGGAATCCAGCCGAAGATCTCGATGGATTTTTCTCCGATCCTTCTGGAGCAGCTTGCCGATCCAAGCTTTGCCGATACTTTCATCTCCTACTGTGATGAAAAGCTCAAGCTTGCCGAAGCCGATCGAAAATTTTTCTCCAAAAATAACGAAGAGCATTTCCTTCCTCTGGCCGAATATTGGATCGACTTCTATTCTCAAGGCAAAAAGTTCTTCCGAGACGATCATCACTCCGATCTTATCGGCGCATTCCGTATATTGGCCGATAGCGGTTCGCTCGATGCCATGACGTGCGGCGCAACTCATGGTTATTTTCCGCTCTTGCTTGACGATAGAAATATCAAGGCTCAGATCCAGGCAGCTATCGCAACCCATGAAAAATATTTTGGAAAGAAACCCCGCGGCATATGGCTTCCGGAATGTGCATACCGTCCGAGATACTTCTGGTCTCCGCAATCGGGTAACGGATCGCTTCAAAATTTCCGTAAAGAACGGGCCGGGATCGAAGAACTGATCTCCGAGTTCGGCCTCGAATATTTCGTTGTCGAGGGTACTCTGACTAAAGGCGGAATGCCCATGCCGACCTATCATCAGTTGACCGATGCTATGCACAAGAAGCATATGAATACTGCAGAGTGGCAGCGATTCCTCTTTCATAGTCCGGAAAATACCGATAGATCTCTTGCCGATATCTATGGAGTAAAGTCGACTACCCGTAATCTTGCCGGCCCTACCCCTGTCGTCTTTTCCAGAGATCGAAAAACCTCGGAACAGGTCTGGTCCGGAGATATCGGTTATCCCGGCGATCCGAGCTATCTTGATTTTCATAAGAAGCATCATGATTCCGGACTTCGGTATTGGAAAGTAACCGGAGCAAAGATCGATATCGGAGATAAAGAGCAATACGATCCTAATGTCATCGATAGTCATCTTTTTCAGCAGGCTATGCATTTTACCGGTCTCGTTAAGCAGACCCTTGCCGAGCATTACCGACAGACAGGGAAGCCAGGCGTTGTCTGCTCTCCTTTCGATACTGAGCTCTTCGGACATTGGTGGTTCGAAGGTCCCGGATTTCTTGAGAAGGTCCTGGAAGCCATGAGCAACGACCCTGACGTTAAACTTTCCAATTGCGCCGATATCCTTAGTCATACGCTTAGTCCGAAAGTCATTGCACTGCCAGAAGGCTCCTGGGGCGATGGCGGCGGGCATTATGTTTGGCTTAATAATAAAGTAGCCTGGACTTGGGATGAGCTCTATGCAAATGAAAAACGATTCCTTCACTCGATCGAAACATATTTTAAATTAACAGATCCATCGAAATTCCTTTCCAAAGTCCTCCGTCAAGCCGGTCGTGAATTGCTACTACTTGAGTCCAGCGATTGGCAATTCCTCATTACAACAGAAAGCGCTGCGGACTACGCTGCAAAACGGTTCAAAGCCCATTCAAAAGTTGTGACCGATCTCCTCGATATTGCCGATCGACTCTTCGTTGGCAATGAAGAAAAGAAAGACGATAAGGAATACCTGAATACCGTTTCCAAAATGGATAAACCATTCAAGGACGTTGATCTTAACTGGTGGAAATAGCCTCCTTTTTCCTGATCTGTAACTATTGATCTCCCCGAGAGTTATTCTAAGTAGGAACGAATTGTTTTCCTCGTAACTTTTATTACCATGCGACTTCTCCTTTCGATACTTTGTGTTCTCCTCATTCATGTCGGCTGTGCTCCGACCCCTACAGATACTCCGACGGGTAATACGCCAGATACACTTCGTTTTCAAGGAAATATCTCCACGCTCTATGGCAGCGGATCGAAAATAGCTCCGGATGGATCGGGGCAGATCTTTGCATCGAATATCATCTGGAAGGATTCACTTGGAGTGATCCAGTCCCTAGATAGTCTTCGGGGCAAGATCGTCTTGCTTAATTTTTGGGCTATATGGTGTGTCCCATGTGAAGCTGAACTGCCCGGCCTCGAATCGATTTCCGAAACGATGGGCCCTGATATTGTCGTCATCGGAGTCTCAGCCTTAGACCCAGAATCCTCGCTTTTCGACCGGACTAAACTCTATGCCCAGACCAGGAACATGAAGTACCAGATCATAACCGATCAGGGATCAAAGGCCTATCAAAATTATGACGGCAACGGAACGGTGCCGAGATCTTTTGCTATCGACCGGGACGGCCGAATAGTCCATACATTCGTGGGCCAACAGAGCAAACAGCAGTTCATGGATATCCTTAATCAGATACCATAACCTATTGCTAACACAAAACTTCTAAGTTCAGAACTTAGCCATTATTTCTTCGACCTTCGATACTACTTCATGAGGCGTAAATGGTAGCCCCTCAACCTTATTAATACCAATAGCATCGACTAAGAACTTGTCGCGAATGATGCGACGAAGCTGACCTAAATTCAATTCCGGAATAACGATGTGCTCGTAGTTCTTCAGGATATCTCCGAGATCCGGAGGCAGCGGATTCATCCAACGAAGATGGGCCATCGCCACACCTTTCGAAGCAAGCTGTTCCTGAGCTGAAAGTACCGCTCCATACGTACCGCCCCAACTTAAGAGAAGGATCTTGCCGCTCTTCGGGCCATGCAATTCCGTCGGAGCAACATCCTTGCCGATTCCATCGACTTTCTGCTGACGCAGACGGACCATGAAATCGTGATTATGAGGCTCGTAATTAACGTTGCCCGTAATATGCTGCTTCTCCAAACCTCCGATGCGATGCTCCAGGCCTTCGACCCCAGGAACAGCCCAGGGACGGGCATTATCAGCATCACGTTCATACGGCATGAAGGGCTTGCCTTCTTCGGCTTTCAGACGTTTCTTCGATATGATCTCCGGAAGCTTATCGACATCGGGAATAAGCCATGGCTCGGCGCCATTAGCAATATATCCATCGGAAAGCATGATGACGGGCACCATGTATTTCAATGCGATTTTCACCGCTTCAAATGCCGTATCAAAACAATCCGTAGGGCTCTTTGCAGCAATGACGGCAACCGGACATTCGCCGTTCCTGCCATAGAGTGCTTGCATCAGATCTGCTTGCTCAGTCTTCGTCGGAAGTCCTGTCGAAGGGCCACCGCGTTGCACATCGATGACGACAATAGGAAGTTCTGTCATGACGGCGAGACCTAAAGCTTCAGCTTTTAAGGCAAGGCCGGGGCCTGAAGTTGTCGTGATGCCGATAGAACCGGCATAGGAAGCTCCGATAGCAGAGCAGATTCCGGCGATCTCATCTTCAGCCTGAAATGTCTTGACTCCGAAATTCTTATACTTCGAAAGTTCATGCAGAATATCCGAGGCTGGAGTGATCGGATAGGATCCGAGGAAAAGCGGTAAACCCGACTTCACCGAAGCAGCAACAAATCCCAAAGCCGTAGCTTCATTTCCCATGATGCCTCGATATCTGCCAGGAGTAAATGTAGCCGGCTTCACTTCGTAGCGGGCAGAGAACAGTTCAGCCGTTTCGCCGAGATAGTATCCCGCTTTCAAGGCACGAAGGTTCGCTTCATAAACTTGTTCGTTCTTTCCGAACTTCGCCTTCAGCCACTCCATTGTTGGCTCAAGGGGACGATTGTACAGCCAGTAGACTAAGCCGAGGGCAACCATATTCTTCGATCTGGCGCCTTCTTTCGTACCCATCTTCAGATCCTTGACTGCATCGAGCGTGATCTTTGTCAAAGGGAATTTATAAACCGTGTATCCGGAAAGCGTATCGTCTTCCAACGGATTCGTATCGTAATGGGCAAGCTTCAAATTCTTCTCATCGAATGCATTCTCATTGAGAATGATAACGCCGCCTTTTTTCAGATCATGAAGATTGACTTTCAATGCTGCCGGATTCATGGCAACTAAGACATCGGGATTATCGCCGGGCGTATGAATATCTTTCGAAGAAAAATGGATCTGGAATCCCGAGACGCCATAGAGAGTACCGATAGGAGCACGAATCTCGGCAGGATAATCGGGAAGCGTCGAGAGATCGTTACCGACAATTGCCGTCGTATTGGTGAATTGCGTACCTGTCAACTGCATTCCGTCTCCGGAATCTCCGGCGAAACGGATCGTCACATCTTCGCGGATCTCGATCGGCAGCTTCGGCCTCTGCCCTATGGATTCCGGCGTTGCATGACCATTGTGTCCATTCGTCGATGTTGCAATTCCCTTTACTTCAGCTTCATTTGCCATTGTCGTTTCTTTCGATTTGCTTAAAGATATATCAGATTTCCCTCATGATGTTGATAGCACAATGCAAACAAGAAAGATAAGCGAGGGGTTCGGATTTTCTCGGCATTGATATCACCGCTTCGACAGCACCTTACAAGGATGACTTCAACTCGACGAAGCGATGTCTTGAACGGGGTCATTGCGAGGAGACTGTAGTCCGGCGCCTTTCCGCTATGGGAAGCCATCTCGAAACATGTCATTGCGAGGAGGACTTCAGTCCGACGAAGCAATCCTCCGAGGAGTCTCGAATCCTCTCATGATCGTGACTTTCCTCAGAGAACCAATACATCGTCTTTAGAGTATGTCACCGGATCATCTTCAAATCCGCGAACGGCATTCTGCATGGAGAAAGCCGACCACTGCTTGTTTTCATCTGTCTTGCTTTCGAACTTCTGTAGAAGATAATCGACAAAATCGACTGCTTCGCGCTGCAATGCATCGGGAAGTCTTTCAGCTTTTGATTTCAAGATCTCAAGTGTACTCATATTATAATTAACAGCCATGGAAATCCTTTCAATCCCCCATCTACCTCTCCAGCTAACCCCCTCCAACTCATTATTTCTTAACTAAATCGTTGTGCACACTGCTCGGGCGTGTGGGCGTATTGGCGGATGGGCGTATGGATGATGTACCGGGCGACGCAGGTTTGTCGGGCGAGTAGTCATTCAGATGGATCGGCTCCCGAAGAATTTGAGCCGGCTGTTTACTGCGACGGCGGCGGCCAACTTTCGACGCCGGAACAAAGACCGGAGCCATATGCACTTCCATATCCGATGTTGCCTCTTCACTAATCTCACTAAACTCCGCATCCTCAACCTTCGGACCACGACTCTCCGACTTCTTCGGAACATCAGCGCTCTCCACTACCTCAGACTTCTTCTTCTCCCCTTCCATCGACAATCGACTATCGACCATCGACTCCTTATGCTCCCCCTCCATCGACTCATATCCCCTTTGCATCTCCTCCCTGTCACTCATTTCCTCCTCCGTTTCAAATTCGTTTTCGATCGTGATGATTTCAACTTTCGCAACAACTCCTGCCAGCTTTCCGAAACCTCCGCGCTGGATCTTTTGCGCACGAGTCTCGCGGCTTTGCTCTTCGGCGTATACGATGGCGCTTACAGGTTCGAAATCCGAACGCATGCCGCTTGTCAGTTCTTTCAGCAGAAAGACGGACTCTTCCCGGTACCGCGAATTCTTCGATGCAAATTCCCAGGAGTTTATCATCACGTATTGGATTCGCCCTTCCGAGAGCATGTACTCGATCTTCTCCCTGCTCTTATGCAAATTCCCCCGCGTGATATTCATGATGTAAATGACCTTCCCGAATTTTCCGCCCACAAAGCAGACTCCGTTGCCATCGGGCGCAAGTCCATGACTTCGGGCAGAGTCATACATGGAGCGCGGAGTCTGGACCGTATTTAAGTACAGCACCGAACCGGGAATATTCTGATCGAGCAGTTCGATAGCATGATCGATGCTTGCATGAACGTTCAAGCCAGTATTCTCTCCGAGAAGCAAAGTAACATTGTTCGGCGCAATAGCCGGAAGTGGTTTGTAATGTGTTTTCATAGTGTGATATGTATTGGTAAATCCAAGGCTGAGGGATCTCAGCCGATGAAGGTTCGGTCGGTGCAGAAGTTGTACCGTGAACCTGAAATGTAGGAAATAGCCCAAATTGCCAACAGGTGGCGAAAATGGTAGATTATGTGATTATTATAGCTGTTCGCTGAAATAACCATATATAAAACATGAATAATAGATAATAAAGTTCCCATCTGACGAGAATATGGCGTTTCTGCTTCGAAAACCTCATACCATTCCCCTCACGAAAAATTTTTATAAATTAATGCGTAGCCAAATAACTTCGTATATTTGTAGTCAAGTGACTACATAATATGAACCTACGAAGAGACGTATTTCAAGCTATTGCAGATCCGACGCGGCGGGCTATCCTGCTCCTTGTCGCCTCTCAATCCATGACGGCCGGAGCCATTGCTGCAAATTTCGACACTGCCAGGCCGACCGTTTCCAAACATTTGCATATTCTCACGGAATGCGAGTTGCTTCGGCAAGTGCAAATCGGCAGAGAGATCTTTTATCACATCAACGCAGGCAAAATGAAAGAGGCAGCCGATTTCCTTGAGCCATTCCGCAAATTGTGGGATGAGAGATTTAATACATTGGAATCCATCATGAAGAAATATACATCAACAAAATAGAAAAGTATGGAACAGAAAACAAAAGTGAGTGCCGAAGAAGGCAAACAGGATTTAACGATCACCCGCGAGTTCGATCTGCCGTTGGAATTATTATTCAAGGCCTATGTCGAGCCTGAATTCGTTGAGCAATGGATGGGTACGAAGGTGCTGAAGCTCGAAAGCAAGAAGCATGGCAGTTACGAGTTCGAGACCACCGATCCGAAAGGATATAAATACGGCTTCGTCGGCGTCATCCATGAATTCGATCCGAACCGCAAGATCACACGAACATTCGAAATGGAAAATACTCCCTACGGTGTGCAGCTTGAGATCTTGGAATTTGAAACACTCACGGAGAATACCAGCAAACTGAAGATGCATGTTATCTACGAATCGGCTGCGCAAAGAGACTCCGTGCTGAAGTTACCCTTCGCACAAGGCATCAACATGGCACATAGCCGGATCGAAGAGATCATGGCAAAGTCGAAGTCTTAACAACGCTGAACCGGCAGCCACAAACAACCTGAGATTCAACAAGTCACCCAATTAACAGTTACAGAAAATGAAAACTTTAAGAATTATACTCATTACAGTTCTTATCCTCTACGGAGCAGGATCGCTCATCGGAGCAATAGTCAGTTTGTTCGATCAGGCAAAACAAGCAGAGTGGCAGCATCTGGGCGCAATGACTCCGGGCTTAGAAAAACTCATGCTTCTCTCCGGAGCAGTACTTGCCGGACAGGTCTGGCTCTACTTCTCCGCCATCGCCCTGCTCGTTCGGAACATGAAAGAAGGTTACA
>JAUZOQ010000073.1 GCA_030706385.1 Bacteroidota bacterium
CCTATTGAATGCTCCGTACTCGAAGGATGAAGTGTGGGCTCATCTTCCGAAGAATATTCAGGATGAGATCGTGCATAAGAAACTGCGCTTTTTCCTGATCAATGCCACTGCCGTTGCTCGCGAGACGGGAATGGGATCGCGCATTAATACGATCCTGCAGACCTGTTTCTTTGCGATCAGCGGCATACTTCCGAAAGATGAGGCGATCGCAAAAATAAAGGAGGCGATTGCGAAGGCATATCGCAATAAAGGACAAGCCGTGATCGAAAAGAATTTCGTCGCAGTCGATAAGACACTTGAGAATCTCTTTGAAGTCAACTACACGAATTACATTTCAAGAGGTAACCTCTCGAGCATCGTTGTACATGAGGAGGCTCCTGATTTCGTACGCCGGATCCTTGCGAAGATCATTTCCGGCGAAGGCGACGAGCTTCCTGTGAGCGCATTCCCGCCCGATGGTACATACCCTGCAGGGACAACGAAGTATGAGAAGCGCAACATCGCCGAAGAAGTACCGGTCTGGGATGCCGAACTGTGTTCGCAATGCGGCAAATGTTTTCTCGTCTGTCCGCATGCTGCGATTCGTTGTAAAGTCTATGACAATACCGTACTCTCAAGCGCGCCACAAAGATTCAAGCATATTGCTCCGATTGGAAAGGAATTCGTGAAAGAAAGCGAGTCGTACACGTTGCAGGTATCGGTAGAGGATTGCACCGGCTGCAGACTGTGTGTTGAAGTATGTCCGATCGAAAGCAAAGAGCAGAAGGGCCATAAGGCGATCGATATGGTGAGCCAGCTTCCTCTCAAAGAAGCTGAACGCGCGAATTGGGATTTCTTCCTTAGCATTCCCGATATCGACCGCACGAGAGTTAATCATAATACGGTCAAAGGCACGCAGCTTCTGGAGCCGCTCTTCGAATTCTCCGGTGCATGCGCAGGCTGCGGCGAGACGCCATATCTGAAACTGCTCACACAGCTTTTTGGAGACCGAATGGTTGTTGCGAATGCAACTGGCTGCTCTTCGATCTACGGTGGCAGTCTTCCGACAACTCCGTGGACAACCAACAGTGAGGGCTGCGGGCCGGCATGGGCGAATTCGCTCTTCGAAGATAATGCCGAATTCGGACTCGGCATAAAGCTTGCGTTGAAGAAAAAGGAAGAGTATGCACGCATGCTTCTTCTTGCCATGAAAGATCTTGTTCCATCCGATCTGGTCGAAGAGATCGCAAAACCGTATGATCATACGGAGGGATTTCTTGTAAGGCAGAGAGCAAGTGTTGCAAGGCTAAAGCAAATCCTATCGAACGTTCGCTCTGCCGAGGCAAAGCTGCTACTTTCTGTTGCCGATCAGCTTATCGAAAAATCCGTGTGGATCATCGGCGGCGACGGCTGGGCCTATGATATCGGATTCGGAGGGTTGGATCATGTGATCAGCACGGGCGAGAAAGTGAATATCCTCGTGCTGGACACTGAAGTCTATTCCAATACCGGAGGCCAGACTTCGAAAGCTTCTCCGATCGGAGCGAGCGCGAAATTTTCCATCAAAGGGAAGTTAACAGGTAAGAAAGATCTTGCCTGGCAAGCGATTTCCTATGGCAACACGTACGTTGCGCAAATTGCTTTCGGAGCAAACGATCTGCATACGGTGCGTATCCTCCAGGAAGCGGAGGCATTCGACGGGCCTTCACTTGTGATCGCCTACAGTCATTGTATTGCTCATGGCTATGACATGGGCGATGGAGTTGCTCATCAGATCAGTGCAGTGAAATCCGGATATTGGCCGCTCTTCCATTACAATCCTTCGAAGCCAAAAGGTGAGCGGTTTATCATAGACTCGAAAGAACCAAGCATTCCTGTTTCCGATTTCATGCATGGCGAAAATAGGTTCGAGATCATTCGAAATTCGGATCCGGCACTCGGCGCAGAGTTCATCCTGCAGTCGCAGGAAGGAATCGGTCATGAATGGGAAAAACTGCTGGCGCTAAAAACACTGTAGCGCATTAAAAATTATTGCATGTCCATGGGGGCGAGCCGTTGGCTCGCCTTTGTGGTATTGTGAAGTAAAGTTGTACGCGAATCGGGCTATCTTCCAATGCTTCCCTCCATTCCATTTTTTTGATTCAGTAACATGAACGTAATCATAGGAGAATATCCGATCGATAAGTTTGCACGTGTATATATTATTATCTCAGGAGGGCCTGGTATGCGTATAGCCTATTTTGCAGGATCGATGAAGCAGGGACATGACGGAGTAACTAGAGTTCTCTATCGATTGAGTGATTACCTGCAGCAGAAGCAGATCAATCATCTCTTTTTCTCGGCCATCACACCTCCTGAACATGAACGCAGCGTTCCGATGCATACTGTCCCTTCCGTTCAGTTTCCTCTGTACCATGAGTACAGGCTGGCACTTCCGGGGCAGAAACAGATTGAGATGGAATTAGAAGAATTTCAACCGGATATCCTGCACATCAACAGCCCGTGTTCACTCGGTCTTGCAGCTATTCGTTACGGACAGAAAAAAAATATTCCGGTAGTTGCAACCTACCATACGCATTTTGCAAGCTATGCGCGATATTACCGCATCAGAATGTTAGAGCGCTTCAGTTGGTCATATTTCCGAAGCCTGTATAATAAGTGCGAGCGGACCTATGTGCCTTCCGAGCCGATTCTCGAAGAGCTGCGCACTCACCGTATTGCCAATCTCGAGTTTATTCCACACGGAGTCGATAGTCTCCGCTTTCATCCGATGTTTCGCGATGACGGTTGGAAACAAAGGCTTGATCTGGAAGGAAGATATGCATTACTCTTCGTCGGCAGACTTGTCTGGGAAAAAGATTTAAAAACTCTGGCTGCAACGTATCAATTGCTCAGCGAGAGACGCAATGATATTGCATTCGTACTTGCGGGCGACGGGCCTGTGCGGAAAGAACTTCAACAACTTATGCCGAATGCAACTTTCCTCGGCAATCAGACTGGAGGCGATCTCTCGATGGCTTACGCTTCAAGCGATCTTTTTGTATTTCCATCGACGACGGAAACCTTCGGTAATGTCACGTTAGAAGCCATGGCATCCGGCCTGCCTCCGATCTGCGCCAATAAAGGCGGAGCAAGTGGATTCATTAGAGATGGAGTGACGGGATTACTGGCGAAACCGCGAAGTCCGGAAGATCTTGCTGCGAAGGTCGAGTTCTTGATCGATCATCCGGAGCGCAGAGCCGAGATCGCAAAGCAGGCGTTCTTATATGGGCAGGAACAGACATGGGAACATAGTTTTGAGAAATTGCTTCTTAGCTACGACGATGTTGTCAGAAGTTACGCATCAAAAAAATCGATCAATATTGGAAAGCCCAAAAGAAGAATTTCCCAACTCATCGTTCAACATTAATTATCACGGGATTGCAATTCGATGCTTTTCAAGAGGAGGAATCTTCTGGATTCGGGCAGCGCACCGGGCTGCAGCCTTTTACCGGTATTCTCGCAAGTTCACGCCGTTTTCCCTTTCGATCGTTATACATTGCGAAGGGATATCCGTCCAACAACCTGAATTCACATACGTAACGCCATCTTTTATTCTCTCCATTGCCTGATGAGTATGGCCGCAGAAGATATACTGCGCGCGTTTCGATTTAGCATAGGCGATCGCATCGTTGGCGATTTTTTCCGAAACGCGAAGCCAGGTCTTGCTGCGACGTTTCATCCATCGCGAGATCGACTGATTATCCGAATCGATCCGTTGAAAGAATTTATAAATCCAGGTGGCAATATTGGAGATAATAATATTTTCATGAAGAAAACGATCGAACTGATGTCCGTGGATCGCAAGATATTTTTCTCCTTCGAATTCCCAGATGTATTCGTCGTACACCGTTAAGCCGAGCAAGTGAGAAAGGATCTCTGCAATACCATCGTGATTGCCTGCAACCCAGACAACTTCAACATCTCGTTTGAAGCCGAAAAGTTTTCTGATGTGGGAAAGAAATTTCCAATCGTCTTTCGAGAGCCGTTTGAAGTTCAAGTCTTCGAATACGTCGCCATTCAGAATGAGGCGGCTGAATTCGAACTGCTTCAACATTTCCAACGCATCTTTGGAGCGAGATACTTCGGAGCCGAGATGGATATCGCTCATGATAAGCGTGTCGATGAGAAGTTCGTCGATTACGAGTGACTCCTCTTTCTCGAATTCTGGTGACGATGAAGAAGTGTCGAAGAGGAGGGAATCCCGGGATAATGTTAGTATTGACATAGAGTGTGTCCTATTAGTAAATGTTCGTCCCTTAACTAGAACAAAATACATCTTCGGTTTTGGGTTAACGAATCGTTATGAAATAGTGAAGAATTAATTATGATATTGAATGGTAACACTTGAAGATCGCCTCCGAAAGCAATATGGTGAGCATGGGATCTATGCCGGCAGTTCGCATTTTCATGACTATTGGTGCCGCGACAGCATGTTTGCCGCTCTCGGCGCTCTTGCCATCGGCGATCCGGAGATCGTGCGAACAACACTCATGTACTTTCTCGATAATCTTCGTGACGATGGCCATGTTGCGCTGCGGATCGGCACAAAGAATCAGGTCTTGCGCTATCTTGGCCTGCCGACTTCTTTCGGCGTTCACCACAGCCAGGACAAAGGGAGCAACGATGCATTCGATGGGAATAGCCTTTTGCTTATCGTTGCCGAGCAATACGAACGGGTCTCAGGGGACTTGCTCAATAGGGAGCACATTAGAAAAGTGGTTGCATGGCTTGATGCAAACGATAGAGGTGCTCTGCTGCATGAGGGAAAGTATGCAAGCTGGGATGATTCGCTGAAGCTCACCGGTGCAAGGTTTTACACGAACGTGTGTTACTATCGTGCATTGCGTGCGGCAGCAGTGCTGCTCAATGATCCGAAATATGTTGAACGTGCTGAGAGGACGAAGATGATCATACAAACGTGGTGGAATGGTAGATACTTTGCCGACGGCGCTAATTCTGCATGTATGGTAGCAGGCAATCTACTCGCCATTTTATGGGGGGTGGCAAGCACGGAGCAAGCCGGGAAGATCCTTGATCATATTGCAGATCGTCAGACTATTTCACCTCCTGCAGGATTCTGGAATCCGACTTGGAAAGACGTGTTTATCCCGTTCTTTCTCATTCATATTAATGATTACCACGGTAAGCTCGAGTGGAGCTGGCTTGCAGCAGCGGAGATCGCAGCCTATCGCATCATTGGCAACGAATCGGAAGCTGCACGACGTACCGCTGCTCTCTTAGGTCAAATCGAACGTTACGGGACTTTGCACGAAGTCTACCAGGACGATAAACCCGTGCGGCGATTGGTATACCGAAGTGAAAAAGATTTTTCCTGGGGGCTCGGTCTGCTGCTTGTAAGCCATGAAGGTGCGATCCATCGGCTCTTCGAGGATCGCCTCGATCTGGAATCTCCACCGAAGAACATGAGTAGTTTTCTGAGTACTTGATAACTGCAACTTTCCCGCATCCATTGCATTTAGATAGTGCAATAGTCACGAATTCTACTTTGGATGAGAATCGGGAATAAAGACTTGCTTTCAGAGCCGAAGAAAGAGCGGTCCCCACGGTGGAGAGTGCTGCTTCTGCTTACTCAGGTAGAGAGTTTGCTCAATTCCGATACGTCCCGATCGATCAAGCTTTGCTTGCAGGCAACGCAAGAGTCGCAAAAGAACAAGGAGCCCGATCTTCTTGCCGAAAGTCTGCTCATGACCGGGTTGGCACATGTCAACGGCGGACACACGCCGCGAGGAATCAGTTATTACAATCGCGCACTGAAATTGTTCAAGCGGATCGGTGATCGAGACGCAATCCTCGACACTGAGTATAAACTCGCCTTTACAAAACGCAATAGCGGCAACATGAAGGATGCCCTCATGCCACTCCACAAAATACTCCAGGCAAGAAAGGGCTTGGAAATACAATCCTCAAGCGTCCGGAAAAAAAATGAGATGATCGTTGCGCGGAGTTGGAGCGATCGGATCTACAAGCGCATTCCTACTGCAGTTTCATCCTTGAAAACAAATCAATCCAAAATAGCCGCAGTGTTAAATCTCCTTGCACTCAGCTATTCCGGTATTGGAGAGCAACCAAAGGCCATAGCTTTTGCAGAGGAATCGCTTGGAGTTTGCAGGAAGATTAGGGATAACGAACAATCGGCGAATGCTCTGAGTACGCTCGGAATCATCCATTTACGATTGGCAAAAGAATCGGAAGCCCTCCGTTATTTCCAAAAGGTGTTGAAGCTCCAGCGGCTTAGGAATGATAAGATCGCCACCGCCGCTACACTAACTAACATTGCATCGCTCTATTTCGGAACGAAAAGACCGGAAAAAGCGAGGCCGCTTGCCGCAGAGGTCATTCGCATTCACCGGCAAACGGGCCAGTGGCTTGCCGAATGCGTTACCTACACTATCATGGCCGAATACGAACTGCACTGCGGTTCTCTGGCAAAAGCTTCGAAGCTTAATGACGCTGCACTCGATCTGCTTAAAGGAAAAGAAAAAGGTCTGGAGTATTTTGATGCGGCATTACAGCATCTTCAAATCGAGTTTAAGAAACATCCTTCCGATGAAGTATACGCGGCTTTCATTCAGCTCTATAACCTGGCGGTGAAAAAAGCCGTGGAAAGACAGTATAACATCGCACAAGAATTGCTTCGCATTTCCGAAGAGCTAGGCAAGCATAAGGATGCGATCGGCTGGTTGAAAAAGATTCACGAATATGAGATGAATCGCATCGATGTCGGTCAAAAGCAGGCGATCGCAAAACTTGAAACCACGCTTGAACTTCAGCGTCTTGAAGGAGAGCGAGAACTTCACAAAATAAGAACTCGCCAGCTCGAGTCGGAATTGCAGTCAAGAACACGAGAGATCGAACTCTTGGCATCACAACTGGCAAAGAAGGGATCGTTTCTCGTTTCACTTAGAGATCAACTCCAATCGCTGAAGACTTCTGATGAAGAAGGTGGCATAATTGCCATCGATACCGTAACAGGACTGATCGAAACGATGCGCCACAAGGATAAGGAGTACGAGCAGCTCGAGGAGCGCGCACGAAATCTCTATGGCAATTTCTTTGCTACGCTCTCGAAGAAATTTCCGCGACTGACTCCGGCCGAAAGAAAGATCTGCATCCTGGTCAAATTAGGTTTGAATTCGAAAGATATCGCCAACGTACTCTTTACTTCCGTGCGGACGATCGAGAATCACTCACTCAGGATACGGAAGAAACTTGGAATAGCGAATACGACAAGGCTTTCAAGATTTCTTGGCGCGTTGGACGATCGTCCGATGAAGTCTAAGTAGTTATTTGAGTATTTGTGAGCGCAGAGATTATGTAACTTTACCTTTTGCACCGTGTTTTTCCTGTACTAAGAGTATAGATATATGCTACCCATGAAAGAAGCAAAAGTGATCAGGAGAACAGTGTCCATTTTCCTAATCGCATTTTCCCTCAATGTAAGCACGGGCTCTAGCCAGACTCATTGGCAGTTGCTAACCAATCCGTCAGGATTTTTCGGGCAAGGCCTACCTACGCCGTATTTCTTGAATACTCAGGTCGGTTTTATCTTTAGCAGTAGTTCGTATATAGTAGCCGGCGATACAGCCTCGCGAATGAACAGAACGACTGACGGTGGATTTCGCTGGACCTACCTTGAATATTTCGATTCGATCGGATTCCGCATTCGCCAGGTCTATTTTACTTCCATCAACCATGGATATGCGGCCGGGTCAAAGGGCGTCTATGAGACCTTCGACACCGGCTCGACATGGAAGAGAATATCGAAGGATGGAAATACTTACTGCTCTGTTTATGCTGCCGGCTCTTCGGTTTATGCCTTTCTCTTTCCGGTCCCGCACCCCGATAAGATGAACGGATTCTTCGGAACCCTCATTTCGACATCAGACGATGGAGCAACATGGCACACAATCATGCAAGCCCGTGGACCTTCGGCGCCACCTCTGCCAATCGTACCGCCTTATGTATTTGGAAACCGAGATTCATTAGTGTTCGCTGAAAATTACGACAATCAATCTTTCAGATTATACTACTCAACCGATAATGGGAAGTCTTGGAATTCGAATTCCTTCGCCGAAAATAATCCCTGCGGACTCTATTGTTTCCCTCATTGCAGTAAGGTGGAAGGTACGTTTATTACTCCGACGACGGAAGATGACCGATATACGATCAAAGAAACGACGGATTTCGGAGCAACCTGGAACACTACACTTCCAAATCGGGAAATGGGATCGTGGCTTACCGGCAATAATTGCGTCGTCTATGGCAGCGATGCAAATTATTGGAAGAGCAACATCGATACTCTGCTAGGGCCATTACGCTCATTACAAGGAGGTGAAAACTGGACGTTTAATACTTATCCGAACGGAGACGGACCAACATTTGTCGAAATTGATGACCGGACCACTAATCCATTCGGGGCCACCGATTTCGCTGTCAGCGATTGGAGGAATATTTCCTCCGTCGGCGGTGGAGCCGTGATCTATGCCGCCGATTGCAGTGATGAATTATGGAAGTCAACCGATGGAGGAGATGGCACATTGTCGGCTTCGGCACTTGCATCGAAGCTTGATATATCAAACGATCTCGTGCGAGGGAATCCGGATACGCTCTACGGCGGTATTTGTGATACGGCTATGATGACCGTTGCATTCCAGAATATATCATGCAACTACGCGCAATTCCTCGGCATGCATTTTGACGAGTTGGATTCTACGGAGTTCACAAGCGTGTTTAAGCATCACCAGCTTTGCGACGGACTTTCCGATACATTGCTGATTCGTATCTACCCTCATCTCTCGTCCCCCTTACGAGATCTTAATCTTCATCTGCAATTTATTAACGATGAGTATGAAGTGATCGACACAGATTTCTCATTCATCCTGAAGGGTTCGGCTTCCGCGGGAAGCAGATCCGTCCGGTTCTGGAGCACTCGCATCATTAATGATTCGCTGAATGTGACTCTTAGTCTGCCGATCTACTTTCACCGATCGGCCGTAATGAACGACGTCGATATGATAATGCATTATCCGACGCAGTCGCTAAAATATATAAGCGGTGTTACCTATAAGGGAAATAGTTTGGATATGAACGGCAGCCGGTGGCCGGGTAGAGTTAGTCTGCACTTCGCTGCAGCCGATCTGAACGCTGCTCCCGATTCGTTACTCGGGTATGCCAATTTTTTGTGGACGCCGTATGAATTTGATTGTGACCATATTGAATTCGATTCGATCCAAACCATCGGAGATCTCTGTGATGGCTCTCCGAAACCATTTGAAGGAATTATCGGCTCATATAAAACGTGCGGTGCAAGTTTTGTTGAAAGCCATTCATTCAATGCAATTCCTGACTTTACTGTATTTCCGAATCCTGCTTCCAACACGGTCGGAATTGTTCTGAGTAATGCATCGTCATCATGCGAGTACCAGCTCTTCGATGTTTTAGGTATCATTCTAAAGAAGGGAATAATTGGAGGAGGCTCTCTCCAACTCAATACTTCGGATATTCCCGCAGGCTCGTACTATCTTCGCATAAGCAGCAGAGAGGGAGCGCCGGTCACGAAACGGATCGTTATCGTTCGATGATAAAATTATGATGAAAATAACTATCTTCTCAGCGGCCTTGCTTTGTCTGGGCATCCTCTCTCAAGAGGCAGCAGGACAGATACCGAGATCCATAAGCTATCAAGGAGTATTGGCTCATAGTGATGGCTCGCTCGTTGCTGATGGCAATCATTCACTAACCCTCAGCCTTTATCTTTCTGCAACAGGTTCGACGTCAATTTATTCTGAAGTTCAGAATGTAGCGGTTGTTAGAGGGATATTCAATATTATCATCGGCTCTGTGACGCCTATTCCTCCGAGTATCGGTTTCGACCGCGCATATTTCCTCGGAGTTGCCGTAGATGGCGGAGCTGAGTTGACTCCGCGAACACCGCTGACTTCAGCGCCCTATGCTTTGAATGCTCAACATGCTTCAGTTGCCGATGCACTTACGAGTCCTGCCGGCGGTGGAAGCTTGATTCCCGGTACTCTTCACGGAAGCGTCGTTCTCGAAGATACGATGTCGCAAGTATTGAGCGATCTGAGCGGCGCGCGGATTGAGATCGAGGGCACAAATTTTTGGACACTAAGTGATGCGCTCGGTAATTGGGAAATCAGAAATCTGCCTATGGGCACATACACGATCCGGTGTTCCAAAGAAGGATTTGGTTTCTCGCGGATGAAAGGATTTCAATTTGTTGGTGGTGGCGACTTCTATATGAGCAGCGCCTTCTTTCTTGGCGCAACACCCGGAACATTGCTACGATGGGATTATATGAAGGCCGATTCGCAAAGAGTGAACTTCATCGTCAATAACTTTAACGGCGAACCGTACTGGCTATACTTCATTTTTGCCATCGGCGAGAAGCAAGATATCGATCCTCGGGATAGCTCAAACTGGTGTCTTCTGTTTCCGAACTACAACACGACTCCCGGTCCGGGAACATCACAGGTCAGATACTTCACGATCTATGATCTGCAAAACCTCGGATACAAACTGCAGCATGGGAAAACCTATTATGCGCGAGTGTTTGCTCTTGGCAGGTCTGTCCAGAGCGTGCCGAAGGTGTCGGGGTATGTGAGCACATACTACGAACCGGTCTCGGGCAAAACGATCTATACATCCTTCGGTCCGCCATCGGATGTAGTATCGTTCGTTATGCCGTAGTACACTTTGTGCGATCACAAATTCTTCAGCGGATCAGATCAAATCGGTCTTATTCGAGATTTGAGAATTGACCGAAAAGTACCGCCCCGTCTTTTTTATGGGCATGCAGGTATCCAACCCATGTGATTTATTAAACTCTCATTGATATTTTTATCGCAACTAACGTTTATGTCGTCATACTTTTACTTTAATGATCTCCATTCTCTTTGTTGACGATGAATTCGCCGCCCGGCAAAACTTCGATATCCTTTTGAAGCACCACGGCTATCATGTAGAATTAGCTGAAAGTGTTGCGAAGGCACTCTCTCTTCTGAAGAATACCGATTTCGATCTAATAATTACGGATATGCGCATGGCTCCGCAAACGGGTCTTGATCTTTTGCGGATGGCCAAAAGTATTGCACCTAATACGGGCGTGATTGTCCTCACCGGTCATGGTGAAATTCAAAATGCGATCGAGGCGATGAAACTCGGTGCGCTCGATTATATTACCAAAGAAACGGATTATAAAGAAATTCTGCTGACGATCGATAAAGCTCTCGAGAAGAGACTCCTCAAAGAAGAGATACGCGATCTCCGGAATAAATTACGGTCTGAATTCTCGACCAAGCAGATCATCGGAACATCCGAGGCTATCAAGAAAGTAATTGAGACTCTAAAACGCGTTGCCTCCACAGATTCGAGAGTACTTATTACCGGAGAATCCGGCACCGGTAAAGAACTGGTGGCAGAAACGATCCACCAGAACAGCGCGCGACAAGATGCGCCCTTCATTGCATTCAATTGCGGTGCAATTCCGAAAGATTTGCAGGAAAGTGAATTATTCGGGCATGTGAAGGGAGCATTTACAGGAGCAGAAAAGGATCGGAAAGGCCTGTTCGAATCGGCACAAAAGGGAACGGTGTTCCTCGATGAAGTCGCCGAGATGTCGCTTGAAACGCAGGTAAAACTTCTGCGCTTTCTGGAAAACGGAGAGTTCTTTCAAGTTGGCAGCAGCATTCCGCGAAAGGTCGATGTGCGGATAATCTCTGCGACAAACCGCAACTTAGAATCATTGGTAGAAAAAGGATCATTTAGGTCGGATCTCTATTACAGGCTGAAAGTCGTGACTATTCATCTCCCTGCACTTCGGGAGCGCAAAGAAGACATCCCTCTGCTGGCGCAACACCTTCTCACAGAATTGAATCCGAAAGTTCACACCTCCGTCAAGACTCTTTCTCCCGAAGTCCTGGAAGTTCTTTCGGATTATAGCTGGCACGGGAATGTCCGCGAACTGAAGAACGTGATCGAACGGGCATTGATCTTTTCCGACGGAGACAAGATTACCCTGGAGTCATTGCCGGAAGAACTATTTAAGCAACCTCCTTCTTCTCAGGAAAGTGAACACCTCTCAACCAATGGCAACGTCTCATTAGAAGACGTTGAAAAGGATCATATCATAGAGGTATTACGAAAAGCAAACGGAAATAAATTACTCACCGCACAACGCCTGGGAATTGCAACAACAACTCTCTACCGTAAACTGAGGCAGTACGGCATAGAATAGCTGTCTTCTTGTTATAGTATAGCGTTTTGCTACTGGTCATAGCAAAATGCTATAGTACCAGTCCGTCCTGGCTCGGAAAAGTCATTAAGAACCGATAATGGTTTGGTACGGATCTTGTACCTTGGTAATTATTCACTTTCACGCTTATGAGAAATATCGTAATTACCATGGTCTCCTTTTCATTTATGGTCGTGCAATCGCTATTTGCACAATCTCCGAGTTCCTCTGCCCCGGATACCACTGCCGTTCAAAGTTCAGAGCCGTTTGCATGGGGAGATTTTACATGGATTAATGGCAATGATCGCCGACATACGGCGCTACTGGATTCGAAGTATGTGACCGGACGTGTCTTGCTTGATGCCAATTATACTGCATCAAACCAACATCCTGTTGATCATACGGTCATCGGTTCGACTTCGCTTGCACGTGATAATGAATTTGCAATTAACGTTGCTGCTTTGGGCGGAGACTTTCATTACGATAATGCCCGTGCTTCAATCCTTTTGCAGATCGGAACGCGATCAACTGTTGTACCGAGAAATGATTATAGCGCCTATCACGGACAATACGACCTTTTCGATGCATATCGGTTTCTGAGCGAGGCAAATGCCGGCTATCACTTCGACGTATTGCATGGTATCAACGTCGATGCGGGAATGTTTATGTCATACATTGGACTTTTCTCGTATTACAATGCTGAAAATTGGACCTATCAACCTTCTTTCACTTCAGATAATACGCCCTGGTTCTTTAATGGAATGCGTATTCAAATATTTCCAAGTGACCGGTTGAAGCTCGAACTCTGGATAGTCAATGGCTGGCAGTCGTATGCAAAGTTTAATAACGCTCCGGGAATCGGAGTCCAGCTTACCTGGCGCCCCGTCGAATCGATTCAGGTTCTCTCAAACAATTATTATGGGTATGATGCTGCGATGATTCCTGATCGTATGCGCTTCCATACCGATAACAGTTTCTTGCTCAGATATTATAGCAATCCTGGATCAAGCGGGATAACCAAAATGGCATTTTCTCTGACTCAGGACATTGGTTTTGAACGTGGTGGAGGCGTATCTGGTTTTGGAAAAGATGAAGGCCCGCAGCAGTATTTCATTAGCGGGATGTTGTATAATCGCATATGGTTACTCAACGATCATCTTGGTACGACGATCGGAGCCGGTTATATCAATAATCCGGGACGATATCTTGTACTCTATCCTACCGGTGATGCAAGCAACTTACCGAACCCTTACAATCCAACTACTGGAGCCGGCACGCATCCTTTCTCGGCCAACCCAGGCGATCAATTCCACGGATGGGATGCAACCATTTCATTGGATTGGATGCCAAACGATTACGTGCAATATGACTTTCAAATTATCCACCGCGAAGCAGACGTTCCATATTTCGCAGGGCCGGGAGGTGTTACTTCACCCACAGGGTATACCACTTCTCCAATTCCCAGCGGCTGGACTCCGGACCTGGTGAAAAATGAGACACGGTTTGTCGGAGCACTTTTGGTGAGATTCTAAAGAATGCCATTAATGTGCAATGGAACGCCCGGAGCAAAATCTGAAAATTCCCTTTATCCTAAGCGCAGTCTGTATGGGACTTGGTGCTATTGCCATTATCACATTTTTCATTTTGATGCTCTATCACCTTTTGTTTGAATAAGATGTTCGCAGTTGGAAACAATACGTTGTCAATTCGGCGTCCGCTCTTTCAGAGATTTGGACTGCGACATCACTTTTTTCCCGATCAACATATGTTCTTCAAACATTTGTCTTCAGTTAGAAGTACGAAAGAACGCGGGATTCGCCTGACAATTCTGACGGGCTTCGGTCTCGTAATATTGCTTTCACTATTCATTGCCGGGTGGACGTATTATCACATCACGTCCTTAGGGAATGCTGCCGATAATTTGTTTATCGCAAACTATCGCAGTATTCAGTATGTGCATTCGATGGAAGGGGTGTTGGATTCTTATACGAACAGTCTCATCGGTAATGGTTCGAACGTACAAACTCTGTCCTCATTAGACAAAGTATTCAGAGATAACCTTACTTTGGAATACCATAACATTACCGAAAAAGGAGAATCAGAGACAGCTCATGATGTGGAGAAAAGTTATAACATCCTCCTTGCACGACTTGCCAAGACAAATACGGCTTTACAAGAGATTCCTTCGAAAGAAAGTATTCTCCGTGATATTGAAACCGTCAAAGCGAACTGTGAAGCATTGCTTATCCTCAATGAGAGGGCAATGTTTGCACGAGCCGATGCAACAAAAGGCGACGCCGAATTTGCGAGAACGTCCTCGCTCATTATTATTTGCTTGCTTATCGGCGCTTCAGTAGTACTTGCACTCGGAGTTTCGCGCCGAAGCTTGGCTGAGTTCAGACAGTTAGATCGCGCAAAAAGTAATTTCGTCTCGACAGCAGCTCATGAATTAAAAAATCCCCTCAGTTCGATCAAAACTTCTGCGGGATTATTACTCGATAAAATACCCGGAGAGATTACTTCGAAACAAGAATCTCTTCTAACCAACATTAAGACGGAATCTGAACGTCTGCTTGGGACGGTAAAAGATTTGCTCGATCTCGCTAAATTGGAAACTGGGAATTTGCAGCTTACGAAGGTGCCGACATCAGTTTCTACATTCATCGAGTCATCCTTATTTCCCGTCATGCTTCAGGCCGATAAAGCGGGAATACATATTGATCTTCAAATCGCACCGAATATCTCACCGGTAAGTATTGATGCCAATAAACTATCTTGGGCACTCACGAATCTTGTCACCAACGCTATCAGGTACTCGCCGCCAGGAGGGCAGATCCTAATCTCGGCCAGTGAGATCGATAATGAACTATGGGTATCGGTAAAGGATCAGGGAAAAGGAATTCCACCTGCGGATTTGGAAAGAATTTTTGAAAAATTCGTGCAAGTGGAGGAAGCTGCTTTTGGAGGCGGAATCGGAACAGGGCTTGGCCTTTCAATAGCAAAGGAGATCGTTCAGCTGCATAAGGGCAGAATATGGGCGGATAGCAGCGTCGGAGAAGGTTCGGTTTTTACATTTACAATACCAAAAAGCTAATGATGGATTTACTTTTTATCGGAATGATGATTGCATTCTTCGGAGTGCTCATGTTATTTCAACAATTCAGCGAAAGGATATAACATGATAATTCTTCTTCTTGCAGTCGCAGTCGTTCTCTATTTGCTTTACGCATTGATTTATCCTGAACAATTTTAGAAAGCGAAAGTATGACGTTCAACGGTATTTTCCAGTTTCTGGTATTCCTGGCAGTCATCCTGTTAGTGACGAAACCTCTAGGTATTTACATAACTAAAGTATTCACCAACGAGCGGACTTTCCTCACCCGGATCCTGAGTCCGTTAGAAAGGGCTATTTTCAAGCTATGCCGAATTCGCGCTGATCAGGAAATGCGCTGGACGGTTTATTCCGGTTCGATGATCGCTTTCAGCCTTGTCAGCATGATTGTGCTCTATCTTATCATGAGGGTGCAAAGTATGCTTCCGTTCAATCCTGCCGGGATGGCGAATGTCTCATCGGATCTCTCTTTTAATACTGCCGTGAGCTTTACGACGAATACAAATTGGCAGGCATACTCCGGCGAATCGACAATGAGCTACTTTACGCAGATGGCGGGGCTGGCATTCCATAATTTTACCTCTGCAGCTGTGGGAATCTGTATTGCTGTGGCTGTCGTTCGCGGCTTTGCCCGGTCTTCTGCTCAAACAATCGGTAATTTGTGGGCTGATCTTGTTCGTTGCTGCCTGTATATCCTGCTTCCCCTTTCTATTCTTGGCACGATCTTCTTTGTTTCGCAGGGAGTAATACAAAACCTCAGTCCTTATCAGACGATCACGACTCTGGAAGGTGCGAAGCAAACATTAACGATGGGTCCTGTTGCCTCGCAGGAGGCAATTAAGATGATCGGCACGAACGGCGGTGGTTTTTTTAATGCGAATTCCGCACACCCTTTCGAAAATCCTACTCCGCTATCGAGCTTTATCCAAGTGATCTTTATCTTTCTCATTCCCGCCTCGCTCACTTATTTCTTCGGCCGAATGGTGAAAGATCAAAAACAAGGATGGATACTTTTTGGTGTAATGAGTTTTCTTTTCTCTGTTGGATTCTTTGTGACGTATAGCTCCGAACAATCCGGGAATCCAATCATTGGCTCTCTCGGCGTTAATCAGAGGCAGATGGAAACTCAATCCGGAGGCAATATGGAAGGGAAGGAAGTTCGGTTTGGAATTGCCAATACGGCACTGTTTGCAACTGCCACAACGGATGCGTCCTGCGGTGCGGTCAATGGAATGCACGATAGCTTCACTCCCATCGGGGGAATGATACCCCTATTTAATATTATGCTTGGAGAGATCATCTTCGGCGGTGTTGGTTCCGGTTTGTATGGAATGCTCATCTTCGTCTTGCTTGCAGTTTTCATTGCCGGATTAATGGTCGGGCGAACACCGGAATATTTAGGGAAGAAGATCGGCGCAAAGGAAATAAAACTTGCAGTCCTTGCCCTGCTTAGTATGGTATTTGGAATTTTAGGCTTCTCTGCCTGGGCAAGCGTTCATCCTGATGCGCTTGCAAGCCTTAATAATCAAGGGCCGCATGGCCTTTCAGAAATACTCTATGCGTTTACTTCGGCCGCTGGAAATAATGGCTCGGCTTTCGCAGGGCTGAATGCAAATACGATGTTCTATAATATTACGCTCGGAATTACGATGCTTATCGGGCGCTTTTTTGTCATTGTTCCTATTCTTGCTGTTGCCGGTTCAATGGTCAAGAAAGTTTCTACGGAACCTTCACCCGGTACATTTTTGACGAATACTCCGCTTTTCGGAGCTCTGCTTGTCATGGTGATTCTTATTGTCGGCGGGCTAACATTCTTTCCTGCTCTTTCACTCGGACCGATACTCGAACATTTGCTTATGAATGCCGGAAAACTCTTTTAAGAACGTATATGAAGGAAATACATAAACAAAAAAGCCTATTCGATCCGGCAATTGTCAAACGTGCCGCTGGTGATTCCTTGAAGAAGTTGAATCCTGCCGTTCTCTACAAAAATCCAGTGATGTTTGTCGTGGAGATCGGTGCTGTCGTTACATCCTACTATTATTTTGCTCAGGCGTTTGGTTCGCTATCAGGTAACGCAACGTTCTCCGGCTGGATCTCTCTATGGCTTTGGTTCACGGTTCTCTTTGCAACATTCGCCGAAGCAATGGCAGAGGGAAGAGGGAAAGCACAGGCAGATGCACTTAGAAAAACAAAAACGGAGACGACGGCAAAGAAAATTGGATCCGGTGGCAGCGTGGATGTAGTCAATGCAACAGAGCTGCGCAAAGGCGATATCGTGTTGGTCGAAGCAGGAGATGTTATTCCCGGAGATGGTGAAGCTGTCGAAGGGATTGCATCCGTTGATGAATCGGCGATTACAGGCGAATCAGCGCCCGTCATTAGAGAAAGCGGCGGAGATCGCTCCGCAGTTACCGGCGGGACAAAAGTCTTATCCGATTGGATAAAAGTAAAGATCACTTCGAATCCCGGCGAGACATTTATTGACCGAATGATCGGCCTTGTTGAGGGCGCCGAACGTCAGAAAACGCCCAATGAAATTGCGCTTACAATTCTCCTGTCAGGTTTGACGATCATTTTCCTCGTTGCATTGATCGCCCTTTCACTTTACGCTTCCTACATGCAAAGCCCTGTTTCTATTGTTGTCATGGTATCGCTCTTAGTGTGTTTAATACCGACAACCATAGGAGGCTTGCTCTCAGCCATCGGAATTGCCGGTATCGATCGTGTTCTGCAGCGAAATGTTCTTGCAATGTCCGGAAGAGCGGTTGAAGCCGCAGGTGATGTGAATACACTTCTGCTTGATAAGACCGGAACAATTACTATTGGCAATAGAATGGCAACGGAATTTATCCCGGCTCCCAATGTACGGATGGAAGAATTAGTCGCTGCTGCTGAATTATCG
>JAUZOQ010000074.1 GCA_030706385.1 Bacteroidota bacterium
ATCGCCGCCCAGATCCCAAACTGTGTCTGCGTTAATTTCAAGTACTCTCCGATCATCGGAAAGATAAATAGTGCAATCGAGTTCAATATAAACACCGTACCCAATGCAACGGACATTTGATTCTCATCGGCTTCAAGGACAGGGCCGACGGCGGCGATGGCACTGCCTCCGCAGATCGCAGTTCCGCTTGAGATCAGATGGGAGGTCTTTCGCTCGATCTTCAGCCATCTGCCGATGAAATATCCCAGCGTCAGCGTTCCGAATATTGTTGCGATCGTAAACAAAATTCCCGATTGGCCTGCCTCAAGGACGTTTCCGAAATTCATACTAAATCCGAGACCGACAACAGAAACCTGCAAAAGGATCTTCGTTGCTTTATGGTTATACTTCTGGTACGGATGGCCGGTAGTCAGCGCAACAAGAAGACCCAAAGCAAGTGCAATGGGCGGTGATGCATACGGAGTAAGACAGAACAGAAGAGCGGCAAAGAAAACGATCTGTTGAAGAAGTCGCGAACTGGTTTTTGGCATTGAGCAAGATTATCTTGCAGCAAAAATACGCGATTGGCCGCTTCCCTCCCTAATTAGTCATCGTTAAGTCCCAGATAATATCATAATTGACAGGCATCGTTACCGGTGTCGTGCCGTTATCGATAACCGTCATTTGATCCGTTCCATGAAGCGTACCGTTGACGCGGCTCGGGTTGGACTTATCGATCGTGCCTGTTAAACCTCCGGAAGGATTACTGGCACTGAAGGGACTGAAGTAGTTCTCGAACGGTACTCCGATGATCTTTGCCGTATTGGTTGTATATGTAGGCGTCCCGCAATTTCCGGCATGAGACCTCGTCTCCGTAGTTGGCGTACCACTCCAGGCCCCTGTCAGATTTATTCCATACGTGCCGTCGGGTTGCATAGCAAATGACACGCCTCCCGGCTGCGCTCCATCGGAGGCACTGTTGAATGTTCGTGTCGTCGAATCATGATCGGTGGCGCGACTTCCGGGACTGCAGTCGTATTCCGTCGAAAGCTCTTCAAACCAATTGACAGAGCCGCCGAATACCGCATCCTTCCATGAACAATTCTTACCTCCGCTAGAGCCGCTTAGAGCTGTGATCGGCAGATCGAACACGAGGTTCGCCTGAGCCTCTTCGCTTTTCGTATAGCTGATCGCGCCGAGAGTCAGGTTACGGGATCCACTAATATGGACGGCAAGGGAAATCCTGCCACTGATATTTTTATACGACGAAGTATTCGGATTCGTTGT
Organism: Bacteroidota bacterium; assembly: GCA_030706385.1. Lineage (GTDB taxonomy): Bacteria > Bacteroidota > Ignavibacteria > Palsa-1295 > Palsa-1295 > PALSA-1296. Next base: position 1,267 of record JAUZOQ010000074.1, read on the forward strand.
AGTCGAAGTTGGTGATGATGAATCGTTACACGCAGAAAAAACGAAAGTGCAGCAGACTAAAACAAGGCAGCAAGCGATGGATTTCATAGTGTTCCTCCTCTGGATAAGAAATCACAAAGAAACGATGCGTGGGGATGTGGGTGATGCGTATTCTGAAATCATTGAGACTCAAAAAAAGTGCCCGGAGCCATTTATTGACCCATTTCATGCATATCCAAGGCCTATTCTTCACACTTTGCAAAGGCGATTATATGCCCATCCGGATCAGCAATATATCCAGCCCGATCACCCCAATCTCTGGATGCTACGGGACTGACGGATATTGCTTCCATTTCCAATGCACGCCGGTAAAATTCTTCGGGCTCATCGGTATAGATATACAATTCACATCGCGGAATGCCATTCCCCGATCCGGGAGATTTAACTTTATCTCCCAATATGTTAGCGATCCCCTCCTCAGGCATCAATCCGAGTTTAACATTTTCGGTTAGTCGAAATTCTGTCATACCGGGAACATTCAAAACCGGTTCTTGGCGGAGAAGCTGTTGGTAGAAATTGGTGCTCCTCTTTTGATCGGCACAATAGAGAATAAACTGAAATTTAGTCTGCTCCATAATTGGCTCAATGAAAAATAAAAGGGCAGTCTAGTAACTGCCCTTGAATTACCTTGTTTCTATTCCATTACTCTTCCTCTACCACCCCTGCTTTCGCATGTGTGGCAATGATCTTATCGGCGAATTCCTTCGGAGCATCTTCGTAATGATCGAAGCGCTGCCGATGCGAACCCTTTCCCTGCGTAAGCGAGCGAAGACGCGAAGAGTAGTGATGCAGTTCGGCAAGCGGTACAAGAGCCTTGATCACTTCGAATGAGCCCTTCGTATCCATGCCTTGGACTTTTCCTCGGCGTGAGGAAATATCACCGAGAACATCTCCCATATACTCACCGGGTACGGTGACTTCGATACTAAAGATAGGTTCGAGCAGGACAGGCTTGGCAGCGAGGAATCCCTCTTTGAAAGCCATCTTACCAGCAGTCTTGAATGCATTTTCATTCGAATCGACCGGATGCTCCTTGCCGTCATAGAGCGTGACTTGCACGTCGACGACAGGATAGCCTGCAAGCGGGCCATGACCGAGGAATTCATGAATGCCTTTATCGACGGCAGGAATATGCTTGTTCGATACAACTCCTCCGACGATGGCATCGACGAACTGATACCCCTCGCCACGTTTTTTCGGAGCGAGTTTGATCGCCACTTCTCCGAACTGCCCGGCGCCACCGGATTGCTTTTTGTGGCGGTACCTCGTATCGGCATTCCCTCGTATGGTTTCGCGGAAAGGAATGCGCGGCTCGATGATCTCAACATCGACTTTGTAACGCTCTTTCAATCGTTTAACGATGATATCGAGCTGTAACTCGCCCTGGCCTTGAATAAGTATTTGATTCAGCTCCGGATCGTGAATGACGACGAATGTAGGATCTTCCTCGTGTAATGCATGAAGCCCGATGGCGATCTTCTCTTCATCGCCCTTATTCTTCGCGCGCACAGCGCTTGCGATAACAGGCTCCGGAAATTCGATCGGCTTTAAGACGACGGGAAAAGACTTTGAGCTTAGCGTGTTATTGGTATGAGTGTCCTTCAATTTCACTGCGGCGGCAATATCGCCGATCCCCGCAGTCGGCATTTCCTTACGGGTCTTGCCGCACATGGAAAAGATCTGAGCAATTCGCTCCGGCCTGTTATTGGCTTCATTGACAAGATCCAGGCCGGGCTTCAGTTCTCCGTGGAAAACACGGAAGAACGAGAGATCGCCAAGATGGGCTTCGCTTACGGTCTTGAATACAAAGAGCGTTGTTGCATCCTTTGGCGCTTTGTTCAAACTGACTTCCTGCTTAGTCTCCGGATTGATTCCATGGACATCGGCCATGTGATCATCCGGTGCCGGAGCATTGGTCACGATAAATTCCAGAATGCGCCTGGTGCCGATATTCGGCTCGGCTGCGGTGCATAAGATCGGAAACAGTTTACGGTGAGCAAGCGACTCATGAATACCTCCGGAAAAATGCGACTCATCGAGCTTCCCGTCATTGGCGAAAAATTCTTCCATGAGATTATCGTCGCTCTCTGCAACGATCTCTACAAGTTCTTTATGCAGCGCATCGGCTTTTTCCGAAACATCGGCAGGAATGTCTTCTTCGGTGTACGTGCCGCTGCCATCGGTTTTGAAATTAAGCAGCTTCATCTTCATCACATCGACGATCTTATTGAATCCCGGTCCAGCATTATACGGGAATTGCACGACGGCTGCTTCATGTCCGAAATGCGATTTCAATTCTTCAACGACAGTATCGAAATGCACTGCAGGTGCATCGATCTTATTAACAATAAAGATGACAGAGTTCTGATCAAAGGTCGAGTAGTCCCACACTTGATCGGTTCCGATCTCGACCCCTGCCGGAGCATTGATCATGATGAGAGCCGTATCAGCTACATGAAGCGCTGCGCGAACTTCTCCGGTGAAATCCGCATATCCCGGCGTATCGAGAAGATTGAGCTTTGTGTTCTGATTGGTGAAACTGAGAAGAGTAGTATTGATGGAGTGCTTGCGGGAGATTTCGTCGGGATGGTAATCGCTGAGGGTATTGCCTTCAAGTATTGTGCCGCGGCGGTTAGTCACCCCCGCGGCGAAGGCGATGCCTTCGGCTAGCGTCGTTTTTCCGCAGCCGGCATGACCGGCTATAGCAAGGTTTCTGATTGGTGTACTCATAGTTCTTAGGTAAGATGTTTGAAGAATAACAATCTTCCTAAATAGTCAGTTTTCAGAAAGAAAGTTCGCATAAACTTAAATTTTGGCGCGCAAGAATCATTCGCTATCGTGATTAGTTGACTATTGAGAATTAATCTCGATAAACCCATTGTATTAAGTTATGTCTCCACTCCTTAAAAGAGTCTTCTATACCCTTTCTATCCTTTGTATCCTTCCGTCCGGAATCATTGCTCAAACGACTCTGCCGCATATTCAATGGGCAAAATCATTTGGCGGATCGGATGTGGATCAGGCATATTGCATTGAGCAAACTTCCGACGGAGGATTTATTGTTGCCGGGTCTTCGTCCTCGGATGATCAGGACGTTGTTGGTCATCATGGGACGACGGATAATTCCGATTGCTGGATCATCAAACTCGATGGAAGCGGTAACCTTGTCTGGCAGCAATCGATTGGCTCAACATCATACGATTTTGCAGGAGCAATAAAAGAAATCCCTGAAGGGTACATTGTCGCAGGCACTACTGGTAGTCTCGGCCATGACGTTAACTATCTGATCTTGAAGTTAGATGAGAATGGAAAGATCATCTGGCAACGAACTTTTGGCGGTAGTTTGGAAGATGGTACAGGAAGTATTGAACTGACGTCCGATGGCGGATACGTCATTGCCGGAGGCGCATCCTCAAATAATGGAGATGTTACTGGTCACCATGGCAGCACCGATAGCAGCGATTATTGGGTCGTGAAGGTTGATCGCAATGGCACTCTGCTTTGGGAAAAATCCTATGGGGGCAGTGGAGATGACGTTGCGTATCAGATCAAGCAGACACCGGATCATGGCTTCATCATCGGTGGATGGTCGAACTCTACGAATGGAGATGTAACCGGCAATCATGGCGGCCAGGATTTCTGGATAGTTAAGATCGATAGTATTGGAAAACTCAAATGGCAAAAGTCTTTAGGGGGTAGTGTCAATGATGATGCGTTTAGCATCGATGTTACTCGCGACAGCGGGTATATTGTTACAGGCTTTTCCAATTCGAACGACGGAAATGTCTCCGGTAATCATGGCAGTACGGATATGTGGGTCGTCCGGCTTGATAGTGTTGGCAATCTTCAGTGGCAGAAATCCCTTGGCGGCAGCGATGCCGATGTCGGATACTCCGTGAAGTCTACATTCGACGGCGGCTGCGTTATCGCAGGGATCACCGCTTCAACCGATGGAGATATATCGCTGAATCAGGGTGGCAATGATTATTGGATAGTCAAACTCGATAGCGTCGGAAAATTAGAGTGGCAAAAAACAGTCGGTGGGCCGGGAGAAGATTTTGCTCTCAGCATTATCCAATCTTCCGATAGCGGCTATGCCGTGGCCGGTTCAGCCGACTTCAATGGAGGCGATATCAACGATAATCATGGCCATGAAGATTTCTGGATCGTAAAATTAGGAACATCGGTGACGAGTGATGTAGCAACATCGAGTATTCGCCGGAAGACCATCAATTACCCGAATCCATTCACGGAAAAAACAACGATCGTATTCAACAAAGCGCTGGAATCCAATTCGTCCTTCATTCTATTCAATATGTTGGGCCAGGAGCTTCGGAATGTGAATATTCCTGCAGGATCCGAAAGTCTAACTCTTGATCGCAATGGATTGGAGAGCGGAGTCTATGTTTATAGAGTCATCTGCAACGGCAAGGTCGAAGCTGATGGCAATATTGTAGTTGAATAATACTCAAAATTCAAGACTTAATGAAATATCTTTTTAGCCTGGTGCTGCTAGTGAGTGCTTCTTCGCTCTTTGCGCAGAGTTCGTTCGATGAAATGAACGGCTATGGTGGCGTAACCTGGGGGATGACAACGGAGCAGATCATGGCTGCCAGGCCGAATAGCGTCCGGCTTCCTAAAAAAGAGCACCTAATCGGCGGGTGGAACGTCTTTGTCACAGAACCGAATTACAAGGTCTTCGGCCAATCACAATTGCTAAAATACCTGATGGATGCTTCTACTAATCGATTGGTCGGTGTCATTATCGAGTACTTAGGTGAGAGGCCAAGCAAAAAAGAGTTGTTCGATTCAACGGATTCATCCCTGACAAGTGAATTCCATTCACCACACCATCATGTCGATTATAACGATGAGAAGTTCGAGCAACACATTCGCTCCTGGACCTTTGCAAAAACAAAGATCGTTCTCACTTTTGCCGAACTACATGGACTGTATGATTTTGTTACCGTCTTCTATTCACTGCCTTCGATCGAATAGGAATTTGATGAGCGACCTCACAATTCTTGACACTTAGTTCTGAGTTACCAGCGTTCGTCCTTCGCTTCTCTTCTCATTAGGTCGCGTGTAGCTGTCTGTAGGTCTTTCCCTTCGAAGAGGATCTGGTATGTTTCTTCAACGATAGGCATTTCAATGTTATGAAGCTTGGCAAGTTCGCGCGCCGATTCCGTCGTCCATACTCCTTCGGCAACCATTTTCATGCCTGCAAGAGCTTCGTTCAGCGTTTTCCCTCTTCCGATCTCTTCTCCAACCTTTCGGTTGCGCGAATGTTTGCTCAGACATGTAACGACAAGATCACCCAAGCCGGCAATCCCGGCAAAAGTTTGCTCATCGGCGCCAAGAGCGACGCCAAGCCTCCGCATTTCAGCCAGGCCGCGAGAGATGAGTGCGGCAACGGTGTTATCTCCATAGCCTTCACCTTCGATGATGCCTGCGCAGATAGCGATCACATTTTTCAGCGCGCCGGCAAGTTCGACTCCGATCACGTCGGAAGTTGAGTAGACTCTGAAGTACGGAAGAAAGAAGGCATTCTGTACGATCTTCACCGCCTCAGGATCTGTTCCGGCAGCTGTGACAAGCGTCGGAATTTTGCGGGCAACTTCCTCGGCATGACTCGGGCCGGTAAAGGCAAGACATCGATCATTACTCACACCGAGAACTTCCTGCAAAACTTCCGTCATTCGCCGAAGCGTAGAGCGTTCGATCCCTTTCGATGCACTGATATAAAGCGCTGTGCTGCTTACCAGAAATGGAGCTAACGTTTGAGCTACTTCACGTAACGATTGTGATGGAACGACGAAAACATAGAGGTCCTTACCACGAAGCTGTTCGCTGTCATGAGTAATGTTAATGCCTGTTGGGATACTAATACCGGGAAGGTACGTAGAATTTTCTCTCGTTAGCGATACCATTGAGGCAAATTCTTCCGATCGTGCCCAGAGCGTTACCTCATGCCCTGCTTCGCCCAGTAGAAGCGCAATCGTTGTTCCCCATCCTCCGGCACCGATGACGGCTGTTTTCACCTTACGAGAAATTCTTTTGGTTAAAGATAAGATTCATAGTCCCGTTCGAAAACAACAGGCAGAACCCCATCTCTGCAAAACTACAACGGAAGTCTTAGGCGGCTGCCTGTTTATGGAAGATGCGGAGTTTATCGAAGCGATTCTCCGTCTTGGCTAGAAGACGTTCGATATTCTTGCGATGACGATAGATCAGAAAAAGCGAGATGCCGATCGCGCCGACGATCAGCGTATGATATCCATAGATATCGACGCCGAAAATATTCTGGCGGACAAACATCGTCGTCGGAAATACGACGGCTGCACTGATCGAACCTAAGGAGATATACCCCGATGCAAAAACAACGAGCATGAAAATTCCGAGTGCAACTGCTGTCTCGACAGGCGCGATCGCAATGAGCATTCCGGCAGCAGTACTAATTCCCTTGCCGCCTTTCCATCCCGCAAATACTGTATAGCAATGACCGACAACGGCGGCTACACCTGCGAAGAAACGAAACACCGTAATATCCTGAAACGGAGTAAGATTATGGAAGGGCAAACCGTTGAAGAGGAATGTCGCAACAAGTACCGCTCCGACACCTTTTGCGAGATCGAGGAGCCCTATCATCAAGCCAAGCTTCCAGCCAAGAACGCGGAAGGCGTTCGTCGAACCCATATTTCCCGAACCCCTTGTTCTCAGATCAAAACCGCGGAAATGCTTGCTGATAATAACACCGAACGGTATAGCTCCGAGAAGATATCCCGCTACTAAAACTAAAATAATACTGATCATTTACTATACATTATTAAGCCTATACATAACAAGAAGATCCAAGGTATTGTTCGCAAAGAAGAAAAAAACCGACGAATCCTACTCCTGTATTAATTGCCGAAATCAAGATGAAAACCGAAGATCTTCTGCGTAAGTGATCTTCACGTTCTTCTCATCGCCGGTCACCAGAAGCGGTTTCACGCCGATCCGCTCCAGAAGTTCGGCTTCATCCGTAGCCGTATACCCTTCATGGTGCGCCTCTACCAGCGCTTTCTTCAGCAATTCGAACTTGGCGCCTTGCGGTGTCTGCGCGCGCCAAAGACTTGCTCGCGGAATTGTGCCTGTGGAAAATCCATCGGACGATTGTTTCAGCGTATCGACAAGTGGTATCGCAGCCAGAGCCGAACCGAATTCCTCAACTCCGCCAATGATATTGGAAATTAACTCCTTCGAAACGAATGGGCGCGCTCCATCATGTACCAGGACAATCCCCGATGTTCCGATCTCCTCAAGTTTCTGCATTCCGTTCGAAACAGAATCCTGACGTGTCGCTCCGCCAATGGCAATCTCGATCTTCTTCCCGAAAAAAAGTGGGAATATTTCGGCTTCGTAGCGATCGATATCGTCGGGCGATACTACAAGAATGATCTTTGCAATGAGCGGATGCTCGGCAAATGTCTTGAGAGAATGCTGATAAAGTGGAATTCCGTTCAGCTCGGCAAATTGTTTCGGAGCGCCGAAACGCGTTCCGCTTCCGGCAGCCACAATGATAGCATCGGCTTTTTGACTCTCCTTCATGAGCGGAGGTTAACAGATTGCATGCAAAGAGGAATCCGAAAAAAGATGAAGCAATCTTTTTTAGATTTCACTCTTTTACAAACTGAATCTTCTCCACTCCTAATCCGAAACGAAGTTCCAACATGTAGACGCCAGGAGAAAGCTTGCTCACATCAATGATCATCGAACCTCCTGCAGTAGCTTCATTCGTTTGCTGGAGAACTTCTAAGCCGAGCAAATTATAGATGCGCCCTTCAATCCTATCGGTTGATAATGGTAGTCCTTCGACATGAAGTTGGCCCAGAGTTGGATTCGGGTAGATGGAAATCGAACTTGAACTAGTCCCCGCGCGAACTGCCGATTTCACCTGAGAGTATTTTGCAAAGAAGATGTCGCGGGAAAGAAAAGGAGTTATGGTGGCAACTCCTGGCCCCGGGTCAAAATCCGTAGCACCGCCGAACCATCCGGCAACATAAATATTTTCGGAAGGATCAATTGTCATCGATTCAAGAAAGCAGCCCATCTGCAATGGTGCAGTTGCAGTGGAACCGCAATGCATTGCCCAATCATATTTTCCATCAGGAGCGTATTTCGCAATAAACATATCGACATCCGGGGAAATTGATACGACTTTAGATGAATCATTGCCGGATTCGAAATAATTTGTAGCACGGACTGTCCCTGAGGCATAGATGTTATCGGAGATTCCCACTTCCATGTCGTTTAATTTCGCCGTCGTGCCAAGACTTTTTGCCCACATATACTGCCCCTCGCTGCTATATTTCCCTATGAAGGTACCGTAATTGGAAAGATAGGATGCGTTCGGTCCCGGATCTATATCGGTTGTGGAATCGAAGCTTGCAGAATAGTAAATATTACCGGTACTATCAAGAGCAAGCATTCCGCTGTAGTTATCATTCTCTCTGCCTTTAATCGATCTTACCCATTTAAAATTGCCGCTTGAATCATATTTTGCGAAGAACAAATTACGTGTGCTGTCATAAAGAAAACCACCTTCAGCGTTTGGGTCAAATACTGAGTAGCCTTCGGTCCAGCCGGTGATGTAGGCACTTCCCGAATTATCGACAACTACTCCGAGAGCACCGTCATCTCCTTTCCCTCCCGCTTTGTGAGCCCATAAGTACTTACCATGCGTGTTGTATTTAGCGATATAGACATCGAAACTATCCGAAGTTAACTTCGCCTCACTTCCCGTACTCGGATCGAAATCTACCGTGCCGTGAAATTGGCCGGTAAGGTAAATATTTCCGAATCGATCGACGGCAAGACTTTTCAAGCCATCCAGTTGTCTTCCATAAATTATGTCATCGACGCTATCGATACTAAAGGCCCAAAGGTAATTTCCGACTGAATCATATTTCGCAACGAATATACTTCCATCTGTTACCGAAACGAATGCCTCTCCAGACCCGGGATCGAAGTCGATATTCGTCGCTGAGTCGGGGACGCCAAGTGCGCCAGTCAGATAAATATTGCTTGACTGATCAACAGCAATTTGAATCTCATCGCTGTATGGAACAGGAAGAGCAAAGGCAAAAAGGTAATTTCCATCGGCATCGTACTTTGCGAAATAATAATTCCGACCGTCAATTGTAATGACGGAGCTTCCGGGGCCAGGATCAAAATCGCTTGAGCTTGCAAAAAGACCTGCTAGGTAGATATTGCCTTTGACATCACGGGCAATACTCTGACCCCATTCGGCATTATTAATGACTTTCGCCCATTGATATACTGGCTGTGCATGCAAGCCGGAATACATAAGCAGGGCGGCGACAACGACGATAATTGTTCTCAAAAAGAGCTGGCTTCGAAGGACTTGTGTGTTCATGGTGGTAAACCTTTCTCTACAAATATAGCGACTAATTCATATTATTCGATCATTCCATCACTCCCCTTCTCGGATTCTTCACTCCGCAATCGCTGTTATAAGCGCTCTATTTTCAATTCATGGCAACAAAAACACCAATCACGATCGCATACGGAGATGGCATCGGCCCGGAGATCATGGGCGCAGTGCTACGGATCCTCGATGCTGCCGGAGCCCAGATCGAAAAGGAAGTGATCGAGATCGGCGAGAAGCTCTACAAAAAAGGCATCTCTTCCGGAATTGAAGATTCGTCCTGGGAATCGCTGCGCCGCACGAAAGTCTTCTTGAAAGCGCCAATCACTACTCCTCAAGGCGGCGGCGTGAAAAGCCTGAATGTTACCGTCCGCAAGACGCTTGGCCTTTATGCGAACGTTCGCCCGGTTGCAGCCTATCCTCCGTTCATCGAAACGCTGAAGCCGAAGATGGATATGGTCATCATTCGTGAGAACGAAGAAGATCTCTACGCCGGCATCGAGCATCAGCAGACTCAGGAAGTTGTGCAGGCGCTGAAGCTTATCTCTCGGCCCGGCTGCGAGCGAATCTGCCGTTATGCTTTTGAATATGCCATTGCACATAATCGCAAGAAAGTCAGCTGCATCACGAAAGATAATATCATGAAACTGACTGATGGTCTCTTTCATAAAGTCTTCAATGAGATCGGCGCCGAGTATCCCGATGTTGAAAAAGATCACTACATTCTCGATATCGGCACAGCGTATGTTGCCGAGAAACCGGATATCTTCGATATTATCGTAACGCTCAATCTTTATGGCGATGTCATCAGTGATGTTGCCGCCGAAGTAGCAGGATCGGTCGGCATTGCAGGTTCGGCGAATATCGGCGATGGATTCGGAATGTTCGAAGCGATCCATGGATCGGCTCCAACCATTGCCGGACAGAATATCGCCAACCCTTCCGGACTTCTGCAAGGCGCGATCCAAATGCTTGTCCATATCGGACAGCCTGAAGTTGCAACGAAGATCGGCAACGCATGGCTTCGGACGATCGAGCAAGGCATTCATACGAAAGATATTTATTCATATAAATACAGCACGGAGCTTGTCGGCACGCAGGAATTCGCCGATGCAGTGATCGCGCGGCTTGGTGAAATGCCCGAACATTTCAAACCCGTCGGATTCAAGACACGCCCTCTGCATAAGACCTTCGAGTACAAGCGCAAAACGAAGAAGAAAGCGCTCGTCGGAGTCGACGTATTTCTCGATTCGGTTCTGAGCCCGGAAGAGATCGCTGCAAAACTTCAGTCGATCGATAGCAAGGATATGAAGCTTGCCATGATCGCTAATCGCGGAGTCGGAGTCTGGCCGGAAAGCAAACCGGAAACATTTCTCTCCGATCACTGGCGATGCCGGTATCTTGCCGACGATGGAAAAAATATTTCGCATGCCGAGATCGTTACCTTACTCGATAAGATCACTGAGATCGGCCTTGACTTTATCAAAATGGAAACCTTGTGCACATTCGATGGCGAAGTCGCCTACTCACTCGCGCAAGGCGAATAATAAACTATTATCAAACTATGAGCAAAACATCCACACCACTTGTAGCTATTATCATGGGAAGTTCTTCCGATTGGGATACCATGAAGAATGCTTCCGATATGCTAAAACAATTTGGCATCGAACATGAGAACAAAGTTCTCTCTGCCCATCGTACTCCTGCATTAGCGATGGAATACTTTGGCAGTGCCGAAGGGCGCGGCCTTGAAGTCGTCATCGCAGCAGCCGGAGGCGCAGCGCATCTGGCCGGCGTGGCTGCGGCTCATACGCTACTCCCGGTGCTCGGAGTACCGATGGAAAGTGTATTGAACGGACTTGACTCACTTCTTTCAACCGTACAAATGCCCGGCGGAATACCGGTCGGCACACTTGCTATCGGCAAAGCCGGTGCAAAAAATGCTGCGCTTCTTGCCGCTGCTATTCTGGCAAATTCCCGCCCCGAACTTCGCGCAAAACTTCGTAAGTTCAGAGAAGATCAAACAGCGCAGATCGCAAAACAAGAACTACCGCAATAAATGAAAGTCACGTTGCTTTCCGAACCGCAGCATGGCGGAGTCCTAACGGAATTTTTTTCCGGGCATCCGACGATCGAGCTTGTCACTTCCGGCGCCGAGCTTGTCATCGATTGCCTGTATTTCGATCTCGAGGAGAAGTACACCAGCTTGCAATCTTTCGAATCGAAAGATGCGATCCTCATTTCGAATACGCTCACGGCTCCGGCAACTTCGATCGCACGGAATATCGGAGGATTCAAACGGATCATCGGAGTGCCAATGATCTCTTCGCAGCTTGCTTCGCAGAAGACGATCGAATACTCCACTCCCCTTCAGCAGCAAGACATGACATCGAACGGCGAGCTGCTGAAATCGCTTTTCCGAAAAGATGTGGAAAAGATCGGCGATTGCGTTGCCGGTATTTTCCCTCGCACGATCGCCATGATCATTAATGAAGCAGCGTTCGCTCTTCAGGAACAGGTTGCAACTGCTAGTGATATCGATATGGCAATGAAGCTCGGGACGAATTATCCCAAAGGCCCGCTTGCCTGGTGCGATGAGATCGGAACCTACACGATCGTCGCTATTCTCGAAGCATTGCAGATCGAGTATGGCGCTGATCGCTACAAGGTTGCTCCTCTGCTACGGCTGAATGCCGAAGCAGGAAAGAAATTTTTTGATGTACAATAACGCCCGATACTTATGAAAGCTTTTCTCGGAACAGGACTTCTCGGATCGAACTGGGTTCGCGCAATGCGCAAACGAAACGATGAAGTCCAAATTTGGAATCGTACGGAATCGAAAGCGAAAGCACTTGAATCGATAGGTGCAAAAGCATTTTCAACTCCTGCCGAAGCAGTTAAAGGTGCGGATCGAATCCATCTTGCAGTATCGGATGATGCTGCAGTCGATTCCGTTCTCGAGCAAGCATTACCCGGTTTGGCAAAGGATGCCATCATCATCGATCATACGACCACTTCTGCCATTGGTGCAGCGGAGCGGACTTCGCGTTGGAAATCCCGAAGCATTACCTACATCCATGCTCCCGTTTTCATGGGGCCGACGAATGCACTTGAAAGCACCGGTTCGATGCTGATCTCCGGAGATCAGGATGTGATCAAGATGATCGAGCCTGAACTTTCGAAGATGACCGGCCAGCTCATGAATCTCGGAGATGATCCGAGCACAGCAGCGGGATACAAGTTGCTTGGCAATCATCTGTTCATGTCGATCACTGCCGGATTGGCAGATACATTTACTCTCGGCAAGGCACTCGGTTTCCCGCGCGACGAAGTCGTCGAATTCATCGAGCAGATGGGCGCAACACCCATCAAAGCCCGAGTCGCCCGAATTCTCCTTGGCAATTATGATGCACCCTCATGGGAGCTTTCCATGGCACGGAAAGATGCGCGGTTAATGACGGAAGAAGCCGTTCGGGCTGGAATGGCTCTTGATGTCATGCCTGCACTCGGCGCGCACATGGATAAGCTTATTGCCGCTGGCCTCGGAGCGAAAGATTGGAGCATCGTCACCAAAGAAGCAGTTACGGAAAAACAATGAAGAATGCTTACATCATCTCGGCTTGCAGAACTCCGTTCGGAAAATATGGAGGAGCACTGAAAGACGTTCGGCCCGACGACATGGCAGGGCTTGTAATTGCCGAAGCAGTCAAACGTGCCGGCATCGATACACATGAGATCGATGATGTCATGATGGGCTGCGCCAACCAAGCCGGCGAAGATAACCGCAACGTTGCCCGCATGGGCGTCCTGCTTGCCGGGCTTCCGGAGCGGACTCCGGCAACAACGCTGAACCGCCTCTGCGGCTCATCGCTCGATGCCGTCATCCAGGCTTCGCGAGCGATCATGACCGGCGAAGCGAACATCATTGTTGCTGGCGGAGTCGAGTCGATGACGCGCGCACCATACTCACTTCCCAAGAATGTATCCGGATCGGCTCTCTTCGGCAATCTCACGGCCTACGATACAGCGCTCGGCTGGCGGTATCCTAATCCGGCTCTCGAAAAACTTTTTCCTCTTGAATCGATGGGCGAAACAGGAGAAAATGTTGCTGCCGATTGGCATGTTTCCCGAGAAGATCAGGATGCCTTCGCACTCGAATCGCATCGTCGTGCACTTGCTGCTCAAGAGCGCGGCGCCTATAATGAAGAGATCGTTCATGTACCGATTCCACAACGGAAGGGCGATACGATCTACGTCACGAAAGACGAACAGCCTCGAGCCGATACATCGCTTGAAAAGCTTGCGAAACTCTCGCCTGCTTTCCGCAAGGGTGGCACCGTCACTGCAGGCAATTCCAGCAGCTTGAACGACGGAGCCAGCGCATTAGTCGTAGCAAGCGAAGAAGTCGTGAAGCGACTTGGCATCGAGCCGCTTGGCCGCTACGCCGGCTCCGGAGTCGAAGGGCTCTCGCCGCGCTGCATGGGTGTCGGCCCGATCTATGCCGTTGAGAAGCTTCTCAAGCGCACCGAACTATCAATCGAAGATATCGATCTTCTCGAACTCAACGAAGCCTTCGCATCGCAGAGCCTTGCCGTGATCCGCCATTTCAATTTGAGCATGGAGAAGGTCAATGTCAACGGCGGAGCAATTGCCATCGGCCATCCTCTCGGAGCAAGCGGCGGAAGGCTTATCGGCACACTGCTTTATGAAATGCGCCGCCGTAAATTGAAGCGCGGAATCGCAACCATGTGCATCGGAGTCGGCCAGGGAATTGCTGCAATGTTCGAGCGGGATTGATTGTTATTTCCCTCGGAGTAACATGGGCAAAATTCCATCCCTCTGGCCCAAGATCACAACTTTCTCCGATTTGTGGTGTTACATCCAATAGGGAATTATATTTGTATTAGAAACATTACCACAGTCCATGAAAAAGGCATTATTCCTACTCCTTCTCCTCAGTGCTACCGGCGTTGCCTTCGGCTTCTCCGAAGTGCTTACCTATCTTAAGGGGACGGCTGGAACAGATGCAATTACTCTGGACTGGCAATCCGGCACCGAAACCGGAGTCAAGAGTTACTCCATCGAGCGCAGCGACATTAAGACGAACGATTTCAAAGAGATCGGCTCCGTCGCAGCGACGGGAAATAATTCGACTTACCGCTATCGCGATGCGGCCATTAATGGCGCTCCGATGAACGGCTCGACTTCGAACCACTCCAACATGCCGCTCTCCGATCTTTATAAATACCGCATTCGCCTGAACTACGATAACGCCGTCAGCTATTCGCAGACCATTACGGTCAGCCGTCCATCTGCCGGAGTCAAGCGTACCTGGGGCATGATCAAGGAGATGTTCCGCTAATACCATCTTCAGCGTGCCATCTCTTCCGGTTCTCTACCTGGCATCTCAATCTCCGCGACGTGCAGCTTTAATCCAACTTCTCGGCATCCAGCGAATCGAAATTCGTCCGTCTTCTGTCGAAGAAATTTTCGATTATACCGAATCACCCGAAGCTATCGTTCAGGATCTGGCTTTGCAAAAAGCCGAAGCTTCTTTCAGATCACTATCCAAGGATGACACTCCCGGTATTGTGCTCGGAGCCGATACGATCGTTGTGCTTGGCGAGAAGATCCTGGGCAAGCCACTCGATGAAGTCGAGGCCACCCGGATGCTTCGAAGCCTGAGCAACAACACCCATACCGTCTTTACCGGAGTAGCGCTTATCGATACGAAAGCCAAGAGCACTCATACCTTCTTCGAGAAAACCGATGTGACGTTCCGTCCGTTATCGGCTGAAGAGATCGGCGCATATATTGCGACCGGATCGCCCATGGATAAGGCCGGAGCCTACGGAATTCAGGAAGATCACGGAGCAGTTTTTGTCAAGAAGATCAATGGCGATTACTATAATGTTGTCGGCCTTCCGCTCTGCTCACTGCATCAGCACTTGAAGAGCATCGGGCCGGAGTTATTTTTGTAATACCGAGTATTCTCGACCGAAGACATTCTTCATTTTTCGGAGTTGTAGTGTTCATTCAGAGTTTCTATGCCCATCGCTCACTATAAGCCTCGCACTGCATTCCTGCTGCTCTCGCCGTGGCTGGTGACCCTTGTGCTTTTCTGGATCTATCCTTTAGTGTATGCTTTATTCCTTTCTTTTACTAAATACAAAACGCTTTCGACTGAAACGATCTGGATCGGCTTAACAAATTACAAGAAATTATTCGCCGATCCTGCTTTCGGCCAGTCATTACTGAATACGGTGATCTTCGTGCTCGGCACGATACCCTTCACGATGGGACTCGCCTTGTTCTTTGCCGTCCTTCTTGCAAATACAAAACGCTTCCAGAATTTTTTCCGCTCGGCATTATTTCTTCCGAGCGTAACATCGCTTGTGGTGATCGCGCTGATCTTCACGAATCTCTATTCTTCCGGCGGTTACATCAACACACTTCTCAGGATGGCTCACATTCCCTTTCCCGAAAAGGGTTGGCTGCTTGAACCGAACTACGCACTGCCTGCCGTGATGGTCATGGATATCTGGGTTTCGATCGGATACTACGCCGTCCTCTTTCTTGCAGCGATACAAAACTTACCGAAAGATTACTACGAAGTAGCCGATATCGAAGGCGCTTCGCGATGGAAGCAATTTTGGAATATCACATTACCCATCATCAAGCCGACTATCATTTTTGCCGTTGTGCTCAATACGATCAAGAGTTTTCAGGTCTTTACCGAGATCTACGTCCTTACCCGCGGCGGGCCATTGGGAAGGACTTCGACTCTCGTTTACTCCGTCTACGAAAACGCATTCGAAAAAGCTGACGGCATGGGATATGCCTGCGCAATCGCCTACATCCTCTTCTTCATCATTGCGATCTTCTCGGCAGTGGAGTTCAGAATGCTGAGGGAGAGATGATTGGTCGATGGTCGATGGTCGATGGTCGATGGTCGATGGTCGATGGTCGATGGTCGATGGTCGATGGTCGATGGTCGATGGTCGATGGTCGATTTGCGGATGCAAAATTCGCCGG
>JAUZOQ010000075.1 GCA_030706385.1 Bacteroidota bacterium
CAGTTATTCTTTCCAGACTCGATAGTATTGCCGATGTAGCGTATCCGCCGAGCGGGAAATCGGCAGAGGAAGCCATCATTTCCGAACTGAGCGGTGGAATTCTTGTCTCGCTTGGCGGAGTGTTTCTTCTTGCACTCGGCTTGCTCGCTGCTCTCGGCGGTTGGTACGACCTGGCCTGCAGAGCGTTCGAAGAACGAGCGATGCCGCTGGGCCGAATCCTGGGTTCAACTCTCACATGGTCGATGTGGATGTTACTGGCTCAAATTGCAGCGATCATCCTCTCAATATTCATCGCCTTAGGCATCATCGTTGGAGTTGCTTCGGTAATATCGCCTGTACTTGGAGCACTCAGTTTCTTCGCATCGATAGTTTGCATGATCTACGCAGGAGTTCGTCTTATGTTTTGCGGTGTCGCTCTCGTGAGCGAAGAGTCGGGACCGATCGCAGCCATAAAACGAAGTCTTGCTCTGACTCAAGGAATCTTCTGGCGGGTTATCGGTATCTCGCTCATTTGCGGAACAACGATCTACATCATAAGCGCCATTATCCAGACTCCCCTTTCGATGGCAATCAATGGGGATATCCGGTGGTTGCTTGAATTCGGACGCGGGAATATGAGCATCTCACAACTACTCGGAAATCTTAAACAGACAATCCGGGACCTGGAGCTTGTCTACATTATATCCTCTGCGCTTACAGCAATATTTTTCCCAGCATTCCTGGCAACATTTTATTACGACTTGCGAACTCGCAAAGAAGGCCCGCTGGAATACCCCGAACCGGAGAGAGTCGAGAGTGTCTAATTATTCCTCATCCGGATTTTCCTTGCCCCAATAGCTGTTACACCGATCCTTACCTGCAGAGGCTCACGGAGGAATTTTCCTTCGCGAGCCGTGCGGGCGTTTTGTGTTTTTAAATTTTATGACAGCATTTTATAAAAGCCTTTCGCATATCCTTCATTTACTTCCTGCAATGCAAAGCCTTCGCAAAGCCGCAGGCGAGGCAAATGCCCGTTTCCGGCTATCGAATCTGCCGGCTTCGATGGATATGCTCGTCTTTGCCGGACTCTATTCCGAAGAGAAACGCAACATCCTCCTGGTTTTTGAAGATGCGAAGGAAGCCGAACGAGCATTCGATGACCTTGCAAAACTCCTCGGCGAAGAGAAGCTCGTGCTGTTCTCCCAAGTAGCCCAACAGTCTTCCGTCAAACAAGAACTTCGGAAAAACACGGCTGCTTCGGAGAATTTTGGACAGATCCTCGAAGCACTGGAAAAACTCACGCAAGCCAAGGAACCGCTTGTTATTGTTGCCGATGCCGAATCGCTCTGCATTCCGCTCCCCGGAGCAAAGTCCTTCACGAAGGAGACGCTCGGAATTTCTGTCGGTGAAACTCTGGGATATGATTTCTTGACCTGGTGGCTTCGCGAACATCGTTTCGAAGAGAAGCAGTTTGTCGAGACTTCCGGCGATTACGCTATTCGTGGCGGCATCGTTGATATTTTTCCGTTCACGGAGACTGTCCCCTTCCGTATCGAATTCTTCGGAGATACGATCGAATCGATCCGCGAATTCGATGCCATCAGCCAGCGCTCTATTGCTCATCGCCAGGATCTTTCGCTTGTGCCGAATGCATTGGAGGCCGAAGGCATCGAGCGGAAGTCGTCCATCTTTGACTATCTCGATGAACGCGCTCTTGTTGCTGAATTCGAACCTGCGCTTATCGAATCGGCGCTTGAAAAGGCATCAGGCGAATCTATCATCGCAAGTCTTAAAGAGCATACACACTTCCTTATTACGAATTTCGCCTCGCCGGAGTATAAAGAAATTGATTTCGGCGGCCGGCATCAGCTAAGCTTTAATGCGAATCTAAAAGTCATCCGCGAGAATATTCACAAACTCGTCAGTGGGGGAAACGAAGTCCTGATTCTTTCGGAGACGAAAGAACTCATGAAGCGCATGGAAGATCTGCTTGAATCCGGAGAGACGGAGCATGACATCCAGATCGATGAAAGCAACGACATTCTTTTTTCTTCCGAAACTGAAGTCCTCGATACGAAAAAGGGCAAGATCGTCTACCGTATGCCATCGCTGGCCCATGGCTTTCTGCTGCCTGTAGAGGCGAAGAAGGTCGTCTTTACCGAACATGAGCTCTTCGGCAGAAGGCGCGATCGCGGAGCATCGAGCCGCAAGCGCGCTTCGCGAGCAAAAGGAATTTCCCTTCGAGAACTTCGTACGCTTAAACGCGGCGATCTTCTGGTGCACGAAGATAAGGGAATCGGCAAATTCATGGGTCTGGATACGATCGAAGTGCGTGGAGCAAAGCAGGAAGTCGTCCGCCTTTCGTATCGCGATAACGACGTGCTGTTCGTGAATCTCGACTATATTGCCAAACTCTCGCGCTATTCTGCCGCCGAAGTTGCAGAAGGCAGCGTCACACTTTCCAAACTCGGCTCTGCGGCATGGCAACGGACAAAGGAGAAGACGAAGAAAAGGCTGAAAGATATTGCCCGCAATCTTATCTCCATTTATGCCAAGCGAAAGAAACAGGAGGGATTCGTCTTTTCAAAAGATGATATCATCCAGCGCGAAATGGAAGCGGCATTTCTTTACGAAGATACTCCCGATCAGGCTAAGGCAACGGAAGATCTCAAGCGCGACATGGAAACAGGTGCTCCGATGGATAGGCTTATCTGCGGAGATGTCGGCTACGGCAAAACCGAAGTTGCCATGCGCGCTGCCATGAAAGCAACATTGGATAAGAAACAGGTCGCCGTCCTTGTTCCGACGACGATCCTTGCCGAGCAGCATGAGCGGTCGTTCAAAGACAGGCTGGAGCGCTTCGGAGTTGCCGTTGCCTCGATCTCACGATTCAAATCGACAAAAGAGCAAAAAGAAGTACTTGCAAAACTTGCCGAAGGAAAGATCGATGTGCTTATCGGTACGCATCGTCTGCTTTCGAAGGATGTGCTTTTCAAAGATCTCGGCCTGCTCATCATCGACGAAGAACACCGCTTCGGAGTCGCAGCAAAAGAGAAACTACGAGAGCTTCGCGCAACTGTCGATACTCTAACATTGACAGCCACCCCTATTCCCCGCACACTAAATTTCTCGCTGCTCGGTGCGCGAGATCTATCCGTCATCGAAACTCCTCCGAAGAACCGTCTTCCGATCATCACGGAGATACTGACCGATCTCGGATCGGAGACGATCCGCCAGGCGCTTAGACGCGAGATGGAGCGCGGAGGCCAGATCTATGCCATTAACGATAAAGTTATGGACATTGAGCTTTATGCGCAGAAGTTGAAAGAGCTTGCTCCGCGGGCACGTGTTGGTATCGTTCACGGCCAACTAACTTCGACGGCGATCGAAAAAGCCATGCGCGATTTCCTCGAACGCCGAATCGACATTCTCTGCGCAACAAAGATCGTTGAATCGGGACTCGATGTGCCGAATGCAAATACGATCATCATTAATCATGCGAATAATTTCGGCCTTGCAGAACTCTACCAGCTTCGCGGCAGAGTCGGCCGCTCGAACGAACAGGCGTATTGCTATCTTGTCACTCCTCCGATCAAGCAACTTTCCAAAGATTCGCTCCGTCGCCTGGAAGCCATGGAAGAATTTTCCGATCTCGGAGCTGGCTTTCAGCTTGCAATGAGAGATATGGAAATTCGCGGAGCAGGAAATCTGCTCGGAGCCGAGCAATCCGGATTCATCAACGAGATCGGATTCGATCTCTTCCAAAAAACTTTGGCCGAAGCAGTCGATGAATTGAAGGAAGAGGAATTCAAGGATCTGTTCAAAGATCAACCTGTCAGCACATCACGCAATGCATTCATTCGCAGGAAGAGCGATGAAGGCGAAGGAACAAGCATTTCTCTCGGAGTAGATGCGCTCATTCCGGAGCATTACATCGAAGACGATGCCGAGCGCTTCGGATTCTACCAACGTTTCGCATCGGCAGCGAATAAACAAGAGATCGACGATCTCCTCGCAGAATTGCAAGACCGCTTCGGAGCAGTACCGGAGGAAGCGCTGAATTTAAGCCATGTTACCTATGCGCGTCATCTGGCAGTAAAACTTGGCTTCAAGAGTGTTGCATTCGAAGAGGCGACCCGCTCGCTGCGCATTTCACTTCCGGCAGAAGATCAATCGGAATACTACCAGAAGTTTTTTCCTCTCATTATCGACAAGTTCGAAGCCATCGGGCAATCGAAGATCCGCTTAGTCAACGAAGGGAAAAAACTGAAAGTAATTATTCGCCTACAAGCTACTGAACCGGCGGAGCGACTAAAAGAAGTGGAAAAAATTCTACTAGGATTGCAACCAGTGCAGCAGGTCGCTCCCGAATCAGTACAAAAGTAGATTACGCAGCCGCGTACAATCCTTTGCTTGCAATATACTCTCTAACACTTTCCGGGACGATGTATCTGATGCTGTTACCCTCCTGTGCCAATTCGCGAATCTCTGTCGAAGAGATCTCGATGATGGGGCTATCAAGGATGGTGATCTTTTCCAGAACTGCGGGAGAGAGGATAAAATCGTTATTGACCATTCTGGAAAGAACGACGACCTTGCATGAATCCAGAATTTCATCGATCCTGTGCCACTGCGAGAATATTTCTACGTTATCGATTCCAACGAGGAGATACAACTCTTTCGGCGAATAGATCTTCTTCACCTGCTCGATCGTATTTATGGTATAGGACTTCCCTTCGCGCTTGATCTCAATATCGGAAACTTCGAAAAGAGGATTACCTTCGATCGCACATTTGGTCATCTCTAAGCGGTCCTGAGCCGAAGCCATTCCGGAATAGGATTTAAGCGGATGTTCACCTGTGGGAATAAAGATGAGTTTATCAAGCCCAAGCTCTTCGGCAGCAAATTCGGCCTCAATGAGGTGGCCAAGATGGGGCGGATCGAAGGTGCCGCCAAAGATACCAAGTTTATCGACTTTCATAGGATCAGCTTCTGCTAATGATGCGGAATTCGGTTCGGCGGTTCTTCTGCCTTCCCTCTTCAGTGTCGTTGGGTGCAACTGGTTTCGTCGCTCCATAGCCTTTGGCCGTAACGCGAACGATCGGAACTCCGTGCGAAGCGAGGTACTCGCGCACTGCTTCTGCACGCTCCTGGGACAGCTTGCGATTCACTTCATCGGATCCGATGCTATCGGTATGTCCGGAGATCTCGATCTTCAACTTCGGATACTCATGCATGAACCTGATCATCTGCCGAAGCTCGGTGATCGATTCCTTGCGAAGTGTTGCTTTATTAAAATCGAAGAAGATATTATTCAAGGCAACAACGGGCATGCTGCTATCCGTGTAGCCTGACCCGATAGGAGCGCCTGTTTTTTTCTTCTCCTCATTTTTTGCAGCGATCAAAGTATCGATGTCAATACGCGTTAGAGGGATCTCATAATGGATCTCTTTGTACTGCGCCGAATCGGGAACAGAATAATTATTGGAATAGAATGCATAATGCGGCGCCGTTGCCGTTATGCCATAATTCTTTCCCGGCGGAAGCGGCAGTTCGAACGTGCCCGTTTCGCTGTTGGAGCGATACTCAGCCTGAATAACATCGGTAGCAAGATCGGTAACTTCGATTTTCGCGCCGAGCGGCTTCTTCGTGTCCTTATCAAAGACTGTTCCGGTTACAAGAGTCACGGGAAGCGGCCGCATGTTCAGCGGAAGCGTGGCTTCGAAGATATCCAGGCTACCTTTAAGGCTATCGCGCTGACTTGCATAATAGATCTTATCGCCACGGGCGGGAATGGTCATGAACTCATCATCGCCGGAAGAATTTATCGGCGATCCGAGATTCAGCGGCTCCGACCATGTTCCATCGGAGTGCTTGCGAGTCATGAAAATATCATGGCCTCCGAAACCGGGACGTCCGTTCGATGAATAATAAAGCGTTTTTCCGTCATTGGCAATATAGGGAGAGCGTTCGCTGGCGCCGGTATTGACTTGCGGGCCGAGATTCACCGGCTTGCCCCAGCTACCATCGGTATTCTTATATGCAACCCAGATATCTTCGGATCCATCGATCGAACCGAAACGGCGGCTCGAAAAATACATCGTCAACCCATCGGGCGAGATCGATGGCTGTGCATCCCATTGCGGAGAGTTGAATGCATTGCCCAAATTCTTCGGAGCGCTCCAGATCGTACCATGGAGTTCGGAATAATAGATATCGCAATCCCCTACTCCATCGGGCCTTCTGCAAAGCGAATAGAAAACGGTCTGTCCATCGGCACTGATCGCCACGGCACCTTCATCGTCTTTCGAATCGACGGGAGCGGGTAAGGCAACGGGTTTACTCCAACCGCCTTGGCCAAGACTGGAATAAAAAATATCATCTCCATAATCTCTCGACTCCAAATACATTTTCGTATTTGTCGAAGGCCGGCGTGATGTGAAATACATAGTCTTGCCATCGGGAGTTACTGTCGGAGAAAAATCATCCCACTGCGAATTGATCTCTCCCTTAAGCGGTATGGGGTCCTGAGTGTTCTTCGGCTTTGCACGAAGCTGAATACATTGTTCGGTGAATGTGATGAGCGTATTGGCATCTCGAACGGCAGCCGAATCCTCTGCAACCACAGGTTTTATTCTGCGAATGAACGTCCGATAGAACATGACGGCACTATCATTCTTTTGCATTGCCTTGTAGCACGTGGCAAGATTGTAGAAATTGTAGTCGTCATAATTGGAATCGAGCATAATGGCCCGATGCAGAAAGGCAATAGCTCGGGGATAGTTATGCAGGCGCTGATACATGGCGCCAATGCGCTCGACGGGATATGGGTACTTCGGATCTGCAGCAATAGCTTTGTTATACTCGAACAGCGCTTCGGAGAGCTTGTTATCCTGCTCGAACTCATAGCCTGCCCGGGAGGCTTTAAGGGCTTCCTTGTTACTCTGGCTAAAAACGGGATGCGACGATAAGCATAGCAGAACGCCTAAGGCTATGCAATACCTCATGGATCGCTTCATGTCGTACGGTTTTCTCGAATGTAAAGAGGTAACAAAATCAGTCGCTACGGGTTTCTCCTTCAGATTGATCGATCCGATGATCTTCGAATTTGACAAGCAAAACTTCCCTCGGTGTGCGTTTGAGAACGGTGATGGCCATGCCGCCGGTTTCCTGTTCTTCGCCGGTCTCCGGAATATGCCCGAAAAGCTTGGTCACATATCCGCCCACCGAATCGTATTCATCGTTCTCAGGGATACGGAAATCCTCGAAAAAGGATTCGATATGCTCGTTCGCATTCTTTGTCGAGAGATTTGCTGCCAAAGTCAGAGCTTTTCCGGCAACATCTTTCTGAACGGGCGGCAGATCTTCATCATATTCATCATGGATCTCGCCGACGATCTCTTCGAGAATATCTTCTAAGGTAACGATACCCGCAGTTCCTCCGAACTCATCAACAACAATGACCATGTGGAATTTCTTCTGCTGCAATTCACGAAGCAGTTCGGAGATCAGCTTTGTCTCAGGCACAAATGCCACCGGACGCGTGATATCATAGAGGAGGATAAGATCGGGATGCTCGATGAGGCCGAGCACATCCTTTGAGTAGACAACTCCGACGATATTATCAAGAGTATCCTGATACACAGGAAGACGCGTATAGCCTTCGCTGATGATCTTATGAATTACCGATTCGCGAGAACTCTCGATATCGATGGCAACGATCTTCGTTCTCGGCACCATGACTTCACGAACGGTTTTCTCCGTAAAATCCAGGATGTTCTCGATCAATTCGTTCTCCGTCTTATCCAGAACTCCGGTGCGCGCACCTTCTTCAAGCATGACACGAAATTCTTCTTCGGAGATGCGGCTTTCGGCAAAACTTGCCTTATCGCGAAACGGCTTTAGAATAATATTCGCAAGCAGCACAGGTAAATGGGTAAGCGGCTTGATAATGCCCAGAGCTGCAAGAATCGCATCGCCGAAAAACAGTGCAATCCTGCGGTTACGGTGCAGGCCGATGGATTTCGGTATCAACCCGCCGAATGTCAGAAGCATCCAGGCAAGAACGAGGGCCGTAATGATCAGGGAGATCACGATACTCGTTGTATTCGAGAACTTAAACCACTCAATCAAGACATGGCTCAGATCTTCTACCGCAAAAAAACCTGCGAAGGTTGCCGCAAAGACAACGGAGAGGATCGATCCACTTTGAACGAAGGCAAGAAATTCTTCCGGCCGCGCTTTGATCTTCAGCACGCTGTGCGCCTTGTGCTTGATGCGATCGGATTCCTCAACATCTTCGGTTATTTTCTTCAGCGTGCTGCGACGTACGGTGAGGACGCCTGTTTCTATGAGCGAAAAGAACGCATAGAAAATAAGCGCAACGACAATAAAGAACAACTCTAATGAGAGTGGCAGCATAGATTACATACTCTCCGGCGCAGTGACGCCTAAAATGGAGCAGCCGCCGGCAAGAACTTGCTTCGTAGCAAGCGCAAGGGCAAGCCTCGCCGATTGTACCGGTTCGGGCTGGCCGACAATACGGCAATCATGATAGAACTTATGAAATTGCGCAGCTACCTGGCGAAGGTATTCGCAAATATGATGGGGAGCGAAAGCTTCGGCCGTTTGCATAACCAATCCCGGAAAGCGCCGGAGAATCTTTATCAGTGCGATCTCTTCGACATGTTCTAAAGAAGTGAGATCGGATTTTGCCAGGGATTCAATGTTGATCTCCTGTTGCGCAGCGAACCGGAGAATACTTGCGATTCGGGCATGCGCATACTGAACATAGTACACCGGATTCTTCTCCGACTGCTCCTTGGCAAGTTCCACATCAAATTCCAAGTGCGATCCTGCGGCCCGCATATTGAAGAAAAATTTCGTAGCGTCAGTGCCGACATCATCGATCAGTTCATCGAGCAGGTAGTTTGAGCCACTCCGCTTCGAGAACTTGATCACTTCATTTCCGGAAATGAAAGTAACCATCTGATGGATGATCACTTTCACTTTCTCCGAATCGAATCCAAGAGCTTTAACGGTTGCCAGAACATCGGGAATCGTGGCTATATGATCGGCGCCGAAGATATCGATGATAAAATCATAGCCGCGAGAAAGTTTATCTTTGTGATAGCAAATATCGGGCAGCCGATAGGTCGGTTCGCCTGTCGATTTAACGATGACGCGGTCCTGATCCTGTCCCATCTCACTCAATTTCAGCCAGAGCGCTCCATCTTTTTCGTAGGCCAGGCCTTTCTCCTTAAGCTCTGAGATGATCTTCTCGATCGCTCCGGATTCGTACAGAGTATTCTCATTAAAGTACAGATCGTGCTGCACACCTAAGCGATGAAGGGTATTCTTGATCCGTCTGAAATTCGCTTCCTCTGCAAACTTCTGAAAATCGCTCTGCTCGGCGTTCACAAGACTGTTGCCGAATTTCTCGACCAATTCTCTTGCAATATCAACGATCTCTGCTCCATGATATCCATCTTCTGGCAGATCGATCTTTTGGCCAAGTTCCTGCAAGTACCGGACCTGAGTCGACCGAGCGAGATTCCGCATCTGATTGCCGGCATTATTGAAGTAGTACTCACGCACTACTTTGTAGCCTGTCCACTCCAATAAATTGGCTATTGCCGCACCGAGGCAGACTTGCCTGCCATGCCCGGCATGAAGATTGCCGGTAGGATTTGCGCTAACCCATTCGAGGTTTACAGTCTTGCCGGTATTCTTCGTTGAATGGCCATAGGCACTTCCGAGCGAAAGCATTTTGCCCAGCGCATCATGGAAATACTTTCTGCTGAATCGGATATTGATGAATCCGGGACCGGCGATCTCGACGGCATCGATAATATCGGGATCTTTCCGAAGTTTGCCGACGATCTCATTGGCTACGATTCGCGGAGCCTTCTTGAATTCTTTCGCCAGCAGCATTGCAATATTTGTAGAAAGATCGCCATGATCCGGATTTTGCGGAGTTTCAAAGAGAATCGCTCCGGAGAACTCCGGTGCCATGGCTAATATACTTTCAGAAAATATTGGTTTTAGATATTCTTCCATTCTTCGATAATAGATGCACTTGCGGCTGTGATATTTCGCCCCGAGGATAACGCGAAATACCGTGGTAAGGCTCCGAACGTCGGAAGAAGCGAATTCTAAGGCCGCTGGCCCTGTTCGTCTCGCTGTAATCTAGGTTCTCCGTTGGCGTTATCTGAGTATATTTGTATTACGCACACAGACTTCCGTAAGATGAGACGAGTACTCCAAGGCATATTCCTCCTTTCAGCGATCAGCTGCGGAAACAGGTCGGCTATGTGCCAATGGCAGCTTCTTGCGGGCACTTCGGGGGGATCGGTCTCGAGTATCTATTTCCAGGATGCCGAAGGAAGGCCCTCACTTGGATTCGCCGGATATACTAAAGGCGGTATAATACGAACGACAAATCGAGGAAGAACATGGGCGCCTGTCACTATCAACATCAAGGCTACAGGCGGAACCCTCGGTTTCACATTCAAAGACTCCCTGATGGGCTGGGCAGCCATTGGCGCCGGAATTCTTGTTACTACCGATGGCGGAAGTACATGGAATCCTACATCTTTTGCAGCAGAGTGCCACTGTGTCTACTATCATAAAGCAAAGCAACTCCTTTTCGGAAATAGTCCGCTTGCGTATGCGAAGGTTTCTACCGATTACGGAGTTACGTGGGATGACTATGGCCCAAGGCGTCTGCTCGGAATGGCTTTCACCAACGATACTCTCGGTATCGAGACATCGTTCGACGATAGTTATCGGTTCACGACCGATGGCGGCCGGAGTTGGACGAACTCGGATTTTATTGCAGAATGCTGGCAGCCATTCGGAGTCAAGGGCACGAAGATCTTCCTCGCCGCTTCGGAAACATTTATCGGCACCGACCTGCTCTATCGCTCAACCGATGGCGGCCAAACCTGGCACTACTTATTCAGCTTTTATGGAAAAGCAAGACTCGCCGGATCGATCAGTGGAGATGCCAGGCATCTCTATGTTCAATCGGATGCCGGAATCTATGTTTCCAACGATACCGGGAAGAACTGGAAATACATTTGCGGCCCGGCAAATAATTGGGATACGCGTTTCTATGCTTCTGGAGATACCGTTTTTGCAGGCGATGGAAGTGGCGGCATCTGGATGAGCCCGACAGCCGGAGAAGGCCCGTACTCCGACCAGATCATTTTCAGCGAGTCTCCTCTTCGATTCTTTAATAATCAATGCGCAACTGCAAAAACAAGTCTCTTTCTCACCGATCCAAGTAATTGTGAAGCATTCAGAACTGAAGTGTTGGAAGTGACTCTTTCCGGATCCAAGAATTTTGTTCTCAATGCAAAGGATACATTTCCGAGACTACTGGCCAAGAATGAAGCAATATATGTTACGTATCTGCCGAGCACAACTCTGCATGATACAGGATTTCTGTATCTCAAATATGAGAGAAACGATAAAACGTACGATACGACAATACTGCTTCTCGGCGAGCATGTGAACTCCTATGGCGTAGTAGTATCTCCGACAGTATTCAAGACGCTCGTCCAAACTCCCTGCCAAATCCTTGATACGACAATTACGATTAGGAATCTCCCTTGCGATACCGTTCGGATCGCCGATGCATTTTTTCAGAAGCCGGGATTTCTATCGGTTCTGAGCCCTTCGTTTCCGGTTCTTCTTCCCCCGGATAGCGAGATAACTATTCATGTTTCGGGTAAAGCTACCGCCAAAGGACTGTTCTCCGATACACTTTTCCTGGTGTTCAAGTATAAAGATAGTTCTTTCCTATCTAAAATTCCGGTTACTTTTACTGTCTATAAAGATATTGAAGCACGTCCGGAGATTGCTCCGGCTGCTCTCAGCTACGGGTATGTAAGTGTTTGCAGCCCGAGCATAAAGCGATTGTATTTGCGAAATGTGACGTGCGAGCCATATGATATCACATCTATCCGGCCGGTCAATTCAGATATCGAATTTACCATTACAAAAATGCCGGCTCTGCCGCTGACACTTGCTCCGGGCGGATTAGATTCGATCGAAGTAACATTCGCGCCGAAAATTTCAGGCAGCTATGCAGGCAGGATAACATTCACGATCTCCTTCCGCGACAAAGTTTATGACACCACGATCATCATGGGCGGAATGGGTACGACCGGTGTCGCTGCGATTTTCACCGATTCCCTGTTGAACTTTGATTCACTCTACTCTTGCGAGAGTCGCACCTTGGAAACATCGATCCAAAACATTGCCTGTTCACAGGCTAAGCTCGTTCGCTTTCTCAATGCCAACCCGCAGGACTACCAGATACTTAGTCCGCAACTTCCGGTTTGGATCGATCCGGGCGCCCGGCAGAAGATCGTCGTTGAATTGAAATCCGCTCGGACGGGCTCGAAACCGGATATCCTGAATGCCTTTCTCGAATCGCAAGGGGGTGGTACTCAAGACTTCCCTATTCCGCTTGCTGGCTTTATTCGCTCAGATATTCGGCCGATCACGCTAAGCGCTTCAAGCATCGTGATGGATTCGATCTCCGTGTGTAGTTCAAGTGATACCGGCATCACCTTCGGAAATATCGAGCACTGTGATTCGATCCAAGTTGACTCGGCCTGGCTGAGCGGCGATCCTGATTTATCTATCTCAAAATATAGCAAGAGCATTCTCATTCCAAATGAGAATAGTACCATCGGTATTCACTTTGCGCCGGAATCTGCCGGCAGACGAAAGGCCACACTGCATGTTAAATACTCCAATAATAGCGTCCTGGCTGATACTTCCGTTGATATCTCCGCATCGTCGATAGGACTCGCCAGGCTACTAAGTGCTTCAGTTCAATCCTGTGATTTTGGATCCACAACGATCTGCGACGAGCGAGATACAACCATTACGCTCTACAACTCAGGTTGTGATAGCCTCGTCATCACTAGTGGATTCATTACGGGCTCCGGATTCAGCCTCTCGGGCGGCGAGATCCCTCTGACGCTCGGCCCGAAGGAAAAACGCACACTTACACTACGAACGAATATCGATACTTCAGGTGCGAAAGCCCTTAACTCGGGCTTCTTGATCCTCGAAGGGAATTCCGATTCCACTCTGCCTGCAATTCCGCTTTCAAGAACTATCATCTATCCACGCAAGATCGACGTAACCATCCGACAAGACGACTATAAAGGCGGTTCACCTACCAGTTATCGATTATTTGCCCAAGGCCTTAACGGTGTGCGGACGATTGATTTCGATCTTGGCTACAATACCGACCTGCTAACATATAGGAATTCCGCCGGAATGCAGCCGATCACTTCGAGCGATGGGAAGCACTTTCAGATCCTTGGTAATCCCTTCGTTACTGCCGGAACGGATGGATCGATCGGTCAGCTCTTATTCGACGTCTTCTTAGCAAAGGATACCACTACATCTCTGGTGCTTTCTAATATCCATCTCAACGCAGACGATCCGCAATTTGAGCATTGCCTTGGCACGGCGACGAGCGGGAGTTCTGCTCCCTTCACCTATATCTTCGGATGCGGAGATCAGATGTATCTCGACTTCCTCCGTCATAAACAACTCATTCGTATCGGCTCGATCACGCCCGATCCTGCGCGAGACGGAATACAGATCGCCGTTGAATCTCCGGTGGCAACTGAAGTGCGTCTGGAAATTATTGACGCACTTGGAGTCTCGGTCTATTCTTCGGCAATTCCCGTGTCGCAGGGTCTAAGTTCGCTACGCCTTGCTACGCAAGGGTTTCCGGCCGGCGCATATCATGTGCGTATCCGTTCAGAGTATGGAGTTGCGTCGGCGTCGTTCATAAAAGTAGACTAAGGGGATTCAGTTTCTTTTCGCTTTGAGAATCCTGTTTTATTGCCGAAGCACCTTCCGAGCGAGTCTTTACACGGTATTGGGAAGAAAGTAAAATTCGATTTTCTTTGTATGTCGTTTTTTTCTTCTTATCTTTGTACTGCGCTCTTCCTTCGGGAAAGCCCGCCAGAGGTGAGTTTCGGGAATTATTCCCGGAACAACTGCAGCGGATTTTCTCCTCGAAGGAAAAGTGCAGCGGTGAGGAACACAAGCCCCCACGTCGTTTTTTTTTCAAGCTCCTTTCTTTCATACCCCATCAAAAAAGTGTGCGGGAGAGAGGATCAAATTATTCCAGAACACTCTCATATCTTTAGAAGAAACACTCTATGAACAAATCCGAACTCATTGATTCCGTCGCGAAAGCTTCAGGACTCTCCAAGGCAGATTCAGATCGCGCACTCGGCGCAATCGTTGATACCATCACGAAATCCTTGAAAAAGGGAAATCCGGTGGCATTAGTAGGTTTTGGTACCTTCAAGGTATCGAAGCGTAATGCACGTATGGGGCGCAATCCTCAGACCGGTGCATCGATCAAGATCGCTGCCCGCAAGGTTCCGCGCTTCACTGCAGGAAAGTCTTTGAAAGACGCTGTCGCGAAATAAGGAAGAAATTCCGGTTTTCTTCAAGGCCCATTCTTCGCCAGGAGAATGGGCCTCTTTTTTAAGGCTCCTTTAATTCATCGGGCTTCGAGTCATGCTCTTTGACGAACCTGATCCGTTTCCACTCCGGATCCAAAACTCTGAGCTCACTACCCGGCAACGTCCTCAACACGATATCGTCGGATGACTTTCTTTTCGTATACCTCTTCATGACGGTATCACAACCGACAGTGACTTGAAGATACGACTCCTCATTATAGACCGTCATATATGTTTGCTGATTTTTCGGAAAACGAAATGAAGAATTTTGATCGAGCATCACTCCGGCAGAATCCAATCGGTATCCCCCGCCGGAGAGGAATGTCAGCACAAGACCGGAGTCTATGACATTTTCCTCAACGATCGGGCGCAGCATAAGCTGAAATCCTTCCCCACCGCTCAGAGTCACGTACACTCCCAGGTCGTACTGAGTCCATGCCGAAGAGGTCACCTGCATGATTGCATCCGGATGCATGTCGAATCCGTAGAGATGCGAATCAACGCTGTTATGATCGGAAAATATACGGCAATCGACGGGATGTTTGGTCTCGACCGAAAAACGATGCGGATCACAACTGCCGAGGGCGATCGCAAGAAAAATGATTACGATATGTGATCTCTTCTTCACCATTGCACCAATTTTTCAAGCGCATGAACAAGCTCCGGAGTATTCAGACGATCTTTCGGGCTGAACGATATGCCGACATAAAATGAATTGATCGACGAGTTGACCTTACTACCCTGCGAAATAAAGATCCTGGGATAGAAAGCTCCGGTCGATCCGCTTGCATATCCGACGATCAGGCCCACCGTCATGTCGTGAAACGTATTCAGTCGTAGCCTTCCTCCAAGATTCACGAACGATGAAGGATAGTAGTTCACTTCCAGGAATGGCTCCGCTGTAAGATCTTCTGCGATCAGATACTGACGGTACCCAACACGCAAAGGCAGAACGCTCATGACGGCCTGATAGTATCCGAGAGCAAAGAACTTGAAGAGCGATGTTCCGGCCCAGAATTTTCCATCCCAAATATCAAGCGGGAAATGAGCTGTGGCAAGTTGCATTCCGACTCCGGTGATAGGAAGACTTGCAATCGACTTATTGAAGAGATTCGGATAACCTGCGAATCCATCGAGAAGATCGATATCGAACACACTGACTTCAACTGCAGAGTGCAGATAGTCTTTCCATTCATGCTCTGTCTCCGAAACTTTGTTGATGAAATCCAATGCACTCACTCCGAGCCCTAGGTATGGAGTAGTGATCGACTTGGACCCTGAACCCCAGGTGAATCCGGATGCAATGCCGGCATATGCACGAAGATTGAATCCTCCGAACGATCCGAACGTGAGTTCACTTCCAAAATTCACATAGGCTGACGGCGCAAGGCTGAGACCAAAGAACGGCGATGCAAAAAGATACGGAGTCTTATCTCTGAACCAATAGCGTTTGCGAATATAGAGATTCGCGCCGACACTTCTGAGAGAATTCGAAGGATCATCATCCTTCGCGATATTTTCATATGCATTCCAGCCGATGGTCCAATCCGGCGCTTCGTTGAACCAATGCAGACGATATTCAAGAGGAATGACACGGAAGATCTGGCCTTTGAAGATACTATTATCTTTGGCGTGATAAACGTTGTTGATACGATTCGAATCCAAAACAGTATAAACTCCAAGCAGCCCCGCGCCTAATCCAAGATTCTGCGATCCGGTGATAAGCCCTGCAAATTCGATACCACCATAGCGAAGGAAGAGTGGGTACTGACGCTCGTAGGTGGAGTCATACGACAGACTTTCCCTTGAGAGACGGGTCGTGCGCGATGACGGGAATACCGTTCCGTTTTCGCTGCCGGATCCGGGAGCGTTGCGAACGTGCTCGCGATAGATCGAATCACGAACGGTGATCGTATACGTATCGCTCTCATAGCGCGTCATGCAACTTGATAAAAGCGCAGAGAGAAGTATGAGGATTAGGATCGGCTTCATCGCATGTTGTCTTTTTTAAATACTTTTACGAATTCTACACGCCTGCAGCGCAATTGAAAGGTCTCGTCGCTCTCCCCGGAAGTTCGTGTCACCGGCATCGTTCGTCCTTCTGAAACGATTGCAAGAAGCTTCGACGGAATGCCCCGAGCTTTCAACTGTCTGGCAATAAAACTTGCTCGGCGTTTGGCAAGATCGAAATTATACTCATCGCTGCCGAGCGAATCCGTATGGCCATACAATATGACGCTCTGCAGATTCAGCGAGCTGTTCCTAATCGATTTTGCCAGAAGGTCGAGCGATGTTTGCCAGCGCATCTCTGTTTTTTCGCCCTTCGCACCGACCGTATAGTCGTATGGATGCGAGTCATCATCGAAAGGAAAATTGATTCGCAAAATCAGTGTATCGGGTATGGCCAAAGGCGGCACGATGATCACACTATCGGCAGGCTTGCGCAAGTCGACACGATGAACATCATAGAATTTATCCTTGATCTCCGAACCAACATCGTACTCTCTGCCTTTTTCAACCCGGAATGAGTACCTGCCTGCCGTATCGGTTGACTTTCGGGCAATCTCTTTGTCCTTTTGAACATCTCGTACAAATACTTCCGGCAGAATGGAATCCGGCGGCAATTCAACGGTGCCTTTGAGTTGGATAGAATCCGGAATATTCTTGGCTTCGATCTTCCGTTCAGAAATATTTTTTGGCGGGATGTACGTCCTGCGCAGTGCAAAGATATTCCGGCCCTTGAATTCAACCGGTTGATTGGAAGTATAAAAGAATTGCGAGTCACTCAATTGGTATGGGAAAATCTCATCGAATTTTGTATTGATCGGAGTTCCGAGATTCTCGGCCTTACTCCATGAATCACCTTTCTGCTCTGAGGAGAAAATGTCGTATCCGCCGATTGTCTCGTGGCCATCGGAAGAAAAGAATAACTTTTTGCCATCAGCCGAAAATGAAGGAGATAATTCGTCGCATGGCGTATTGATCTCTTTCGGCAACGGATGAGGCTCGCCCCATTGTGCAGCGATCGAACTCCTGGAGCTATACCACAGATCGACTCCTCCGCTTCCTCCGGCTCGATCGGATGCGAATACGATCATCAGGCCATCGC
>JAUZOQ010000076.1 GCA_030706385.1 Bacteroidota bacterium
GCATGAACTGGCCCATGCAATGCTCGCAGGGTATGGGAGTTTCCCGTTCGATATCAGCTGGAGTACCGGACTAACCGAAGGAGCAGCTGTGGCAATCGAAGATAGTTATGACGGCCTGCGGTCTGCCGATGAGCTTTCGGCCAGGAGCTTACAGATGAAACTTGCTAACGGTGTGGCAGGCGTCATGCAACCATCGGGATTTCTTTCATCGGCTCCTTCGCTGAGTTATGTGCTTTCCGGTTCTTTCACCAACTATCTCCTTGATCGCTACGGAGCGGAGAAATTCTTACGAGTATATAAGGAAAGGAATTTCGATGCGATCTATTCAGAGCCGTTAACGAAACTTGAATCGGACTGGAAAGAAAAACTCGCCGGAATGCAGACTCCGATGGATCATTATGATTCTCTCAGGATTCTCTATTATTTCAAGCGAACATCAATTCTTCGAGAGCCCTGTCTGCGCAGGATCGGTAAAATGATAAAACGCGCCGATGAAGCATTCCTGGAGAAAAAATACGCTCTCGCCGATAGTCTGTATGCCATCGTAGAACGTGAGAGCGGAAGGATAAAGGCGATACGGGGCAGGGTACTCTGCCAGTTGCATTTGGGAAAACCTGACGCTGCCCTTGTAATACTCGATACAACCTCTTCCGCCAATGAGACGAGCAATCTTGCAGCACTCCATATATTGCGAGGAGATGTTATGGTGCTTGCGAAGGGAGAAATCGCGAAGGCCACTTCAGAATGGAATGAAGCGATGAGGCTGGAGTTGGGAGACGGTTATTTCACGGCAGCTTTCATGAGATTGTCCTTTTTCGGAGAGACCGAAGATGTGGCCGGAGTGCAGAAGATCCTCAAGGATTTGTATGGCGTTGAAGAAGCAAAGGATAAATACAAACTAGTATTCGCCATCGAACCGGCACTTGCTCAGCCATCCGTATCATTCTACAAAGCGCGGCTCTATCTCTATGTTTCCTACATCGAACGAACGGGGAAATTGAGTGCGGCCTACAGGATATGGAAGGAAGGTGAAAAGGCTATTTATGATTATTATTCATCCCTCGGGAATAGGATTGAACCGGCACCGGAAGAGCTACTCTTTGATCGCTTGATGGCACATAAGTATTCGCAGTATTCAGAAGCCTTCGGAGCCTGGGATCATTCTTCCAGGAGCACGACTCTTCCGCCATAAAAATGTTCTGCGATCTCGGATCGGAATTTTTCAGACAGTGATTTTCGGATATCGACTTTGATCGTAACTTTCTCTCCATAGTCATGAGCTCGCAGTATTGCATGACTGGCCGCAAGTAACCGTTCGATTGCTCCGACGTCTTCATAAGCCAGAATGATCGTGAAGCTATCGGTGAGATACACGGTTTTCATGACTGATCCGTTAATGGCCAGCTGAGCTGCCTCAAAATAAGCTCGGCTTAATCCGCCGGTGCCAAGATTTGTGCCGCCGTAGTATCGGGTAACAACAAGAAGGGAATTGGTGAGGTCTTTCGATGAAAGGGCGAGGAGGATCGGTTTTCCCGCGGTTCCGGCCGGTTCTCCATCGTCAGCGGCACGAATGTATTCTCCATCAATTCCCAGACGATATGCGTAACAATGATGCGTGGCATCGTAGAACTCTTTTCGAATCCGTTCGAGATGCTCATCGCACTCTTGCTTAGAGGAAGCAGGAAAGATATCGGCGATAAATCGCGAGCCCTTGACCTTCAGTTCCGGTGCGCGAAATGAAGCCTCGATAGTGAAATAGTAGTCCCGATCGGATCGCAGCATGGAAATGTACTGAACAAGTTGTAACAGGTATTAGTTAAATCAGGCTAAGGAAAAGAGACCTATGAATATTGGAATCACGTGTTACCCAACCTATGGCGGATCCGGAGTTGTTGCTACAGAGCTTGGCAAATCGCTGGCTCAGCGTGGCCATAAAGTCCATTTTATTACGTATGCCCTTCCCATGCGCCTGACGGCGATCGGGCGAGCTGCCGATAGTTATATCGATAATATCTTTTATCATGAAGTGGAAATGTCGACGTATCCTCTGTTCGAATTTCCTCTTTACTCGATGGCGCTTGCCAGCAA
This sequence comes from Bacteroidota bacterium, assembly GCA_030706385.1. Lineage (GTDB taxonomy): Bacteria > Bacteroidota > Ignavibacteria > Palsa-1295 > Palsa-1295 > PALSA-1296. Next base: position 2,089 of record JAUZOQ010000076.1, read on the forward strand.
GATGGTTGAAGTCGCACGGTATGAAAAGCTTGATCTTCTGCATGCTCATTACGCGATCCCGCATGCCACTTCGGCTCTTCTAGCCAAGCAGATCTTACAGGGAAAGCTGAAGATCGTTACCACGCTTCACGGCACCGATATTACTCTTGTTGGCCAGGAGCCAAGTTTCGAGCCGTTGATGAAATTTTCAATCGAGTCTTCCGATGTCGTAACGTCCGTTTCGGAATTTTTGAAGCGCGAGACGATCGATAAATACGGAGTAGAAAAAGATATTATTGCCATTCCCAATTTCATCGATACGGATGTGTTCCGTCCCGTCGATGCGCGTAATCTGCGGCGATTGCTTGCTCCGGGCGAGGAGAAGATCCTCGTTCATGTTTCGAACTTCCGTGCCGTCAAACGGGTAGCCGATGCAATTCGTGCGTTCAAGATCATTTTGGATACGGGAATTAAGGCAAAATTCATACTTGTCGGAGATGGTCCGGATCGTGGTGAATGCGAAGCGCTTGCACGCGAACTCGGGATCTGGCAGCAAACCCGATTTCTTGGCAAGCAGGCAGAACTTTCCTCAATCCTTTCCATGAGCGATGTATTCCTGATCCCTTCGGGAAATGAAAGTTTCGGTCTTTCGGCTTTGGAAGCAATGGCCTGCGGCGTACCGGTTGTTTCGAGCGATATTGGCGGCTTGCCCGAAGTCAATGTCGATGGTAAAACCGGATTTATCGTAAAGATGGGAGATGTGGATGCATTAGCAAAGAAAACACTTCTGCTTCTTACCGATGCAGCACTGCATGAGCGCATGAGCAAGGCTGCGATTGCCCATGCCACGGGGAATTTTACGAAAGAACAGATCGTCCCGTACTATGAGAATGCCTACGAAAAAGCCATGAGCATGTAATCGACCACTGTTATGGCTGCTACTGCCGATTAGATCAAAACCTAGTATCGAATCAGAAGATAGATAAAATTGCTGATGTTGCGTAGCAAGGTAAGCAGTACTTGCGCGAGCATTGGCACTCGAGCGATCTTCTCCTCCTGACAACAGGCAGCTGTCTCTCGCTAACGACTCTCAATTTTCGAGCGCAAACCCATTTGTGCCTCCTAGTTGTTCTACGACACTTACTTATGAAGATCGTTATTATTGGCACTGCGTATCCGCTGCGCGGCGGAATCGCTCACTATATCTCTCTTCTCCATGACTCCTTGCAGAGCCATGGGCACGATGTTCATGTGGTAACGTTTTCGCGGCAATATCCGAAGATGCTTTTTCCCGGCAAATCTCAGGAAGAGAAAGGCGATGCTGGAAAGCCACTCGATACCTTGCAGATCATCGATTCCATCAACCCTGCTTCATGGAGAAATGCGGGAAAGGTTGTCGGAAATCTGGAGCCCGATATGATCATTTTCAAATTCTGGCTGCCGTTTTTTGCCCCTGCTTATGGAATGATCGCTCGAGTAGCCAAGCGATTAATGCAGAAAAAAGGGAAAACCTGTAAAGTCGTCTTGATAGCCGATAACGTTATTCCGCATGAAAAGCGGCTTGGTGACAGGGCACTAACCAATTATGCATTCAAGGCTGTCGATCATTACATTGTTCAATCCGACGCAGTTGAACAGGATCTGAAACTTGTTAAGCCCGATGCACAATACACTAAGCTTGCGCATCCGATCTACCACATATTTGGCGAGTCGGTAGATCGAATTGAGGCACGAAAAGAACTAGGAATTCCTCAGGATGCTCCGGCCATACTATTTTTCGGATATATCCGAAAGTATAAGGGGTTGGATATCTTGCTTCGGGCAATGCCGATAATTCTTAAGAGCCTTCCGGATCTACGGCTTATCGTAGCCGGCGAATTTTATGGAGATGAGCCTGAGTATCGGAAATTGATCGATGATCTCCACATACCAGCACAAAATCTCGTGCTTGCAACCGATTATATTGCGAATGACAAAGTTGCAACCTATTTCAGCGCTGCGAATGTCGTTGTCCTGCCGTACCGGACTGCCACGCAATCAGGTATCGTGCAGATCGCCTATAATTTTGATGTACCGGTGATCGCCACCGGAGTCGGCGGGCTTGCCGAAGTTGTGATCGATGGCGTTAGCGGCATGATCACGAAGGAGGCAATGCCGGAGCTGGTGGCAAAGGATGTCCTTCGGTTTTTCCAGAGCGGATTGGAAGAGCAGCTGCGCCGGGGTGTCCGCGAAGAAAAGAAGAAGTATTCCTGGGATACCTTTGTTGAAGGAATCGAGAAGATCGGCAACATGTAATTTCGAAGCTCAGTCTAAGCAGACTCACATATTCAACGACGACGAAGAGCGTAATGGCAAAATTTCCACCGCGAACAGAGGAGAAAGTCAATATACTTGCAAAACGTGAGGATATCAATTCTTACGACCGGTACTATTTCGGCTATCAGTATGGCTTGGGTACTGAGTATATTGCACCGTATCTCAAGAGCAAGGGAGTACCTCTATCCGGCGCCAGGATTTGCGAGATTGGTTGTGGCGAAAGCGGAGTTCTCGCCGCTCTTGCAGAGGAAGGCGCTGCAGAAGTTGTTGGTATCGATCTACGCGATCTTGCTATTGAAAGTTCGAAGAAGATCTTCGATGCCATCGGCATCAACGGAGAATTCGCAATTCATAATATTATCACGCAGCCTCCGCCCGAGAAGTGGAGAGCACACTTCGATATCGTCCTTCTTCGTGATGTGATCGAGCATTTGGAAGAGACGGAACTGAGCCTTCGCCACGTTATGGATTTCATGAAACCGGGTGGATGGCTCTATGTTGTATTCCCGCCCTATTATTCTCCGTTCGGAGCACATCAGCATTTGCTGGACAACACGGTGTCGAAGTTTCCCTATATTCAACTCCTGCCTGAGCCCTTATTCAAGCAGGCATACAAGAATGCCAGATTGCAGATCGATGTTGAAGAAGTCTCCATGCTTCGGAGGATCAGGCTTACGATATCCAAAATGCGTAGGGCAATAAAAAATGCCCTCTTGGAGCTTGTCGATGAAGAACTTTATTTCATACGTCCTGTTTTCAAACTGAAGTTTGGGTTGCCGCCGATAAAGGCAAACTTGCTGAAGTATATTCCCGGGCTACGAGAGCTTGCAGCATTGGAAGCATCGTATTTACTACGGAAAAAACAATAGGTGTTGCGCTAAATTGTATGAGACTCCCTATCCTTGTTATAAACGTACTGTTAAGCCTGTTCGCCGGAATGGTTACGGCTCAGGTCAACCCCTATTCTCGGATGACCGATCCGCGTGCTCTTGCCAGGCTCGATGGCCCTGATTCACAACCACTCCGATATGCTATTCGCTTCGGCTTCCCGCCGGATCGCGATCCGGATCAGAATTATATTCTCGCTCAGGATACGGGCGCAGGGATTATCACTCACATGTGGACAACAACTGATGTCCCTGATTCCACGACGAACATCAAACTCTACGTGGATGATAAACTGATCATTTCTTGCACCTATTATACATTCTTTGAAAAAATAAATGGCGCTTTGAGAGGACCTTTAGATACGACGTATCCGGGCGCTCAAGTCTGCGATGTTCAAATTCCGTACAGGAAGAATTTTAAGATCACCTACATCGGAGCAACCTGGAATGTATACTATGCAATAGCCTGGAGGCCGGTGAGCGACTCAAATCTTGTTGTGCCATTTGCTCTTAACCCGCCCTTTTCCCTTTTATCGAACCAGATCAGTGCGGAAAAATTGTTTTCATTGCAGAGCTCTCCTTGGGACAAAGAAAAACCGCTTCAAATAACTCAGAACGATACGATCGCTCCGGGCGGCCGCTCCGCTGCCCTAAAGCTCCTTGGCCCGATGATGATCCAGAAGCTTCAGCTGCAACAGGGCACGACGGATATCGACCAACTCGATTCCGTATGGCTTGATATCTATTGGGATGGCTATCCGGTCCCTGCCGTTCATGCTCCCATTGCAGATTTCTTTTGCAGAAGAAGCGGAGGCATCGATATCCATTCGTATAGCATCGTATCCGATTCAAGTGGATTTTCATGTTATTTCCCTATGCCGTTCCTGCATTCTGCTGTGATCGAACTGGTGAACAAATCTATGCGACCCATTCAGATGCATACTGCTATCAGCTATTCGAATGAAGCAGTCGATAAGAATTCGTATGGATATTTCCATGCGTATTTCAGCGAATCGAATCCGACGAGGATCAACATTTTCCATCCGATCCTGCATGAACATGGAAGAGGAAAATTCATCGGACTCGCCCTTGCTATCCCGCATGACCACAGCGGAGTTGCTCTCGAAGGCGACCCGATCTTTACGGTCGATTCGAATGCGCGCAATAATTTTCGGTATACGGGCCTGGAAGATTATTTCGATGGCGGTTGGTGGTTCTTGTGGAGGACCTTCAGCACGCCTTTTGCAGGACAAACTAAATTCATCGAAGCATTCTACCGGTTTCATTATCTCGATGCCATAGATTTTACGTCTTCATTCGATTTTAGTTTTCAGCATGGGGGCGCCAACGATAACATAGAAGATTATCGCTCTGTAGCCTACTACTATAAGCATCCGATCTCGTTTTGGGTATCGCGCGATACGATCAAGGCAGGGGAGTTCTGGAACGTCGCCGGCTCTGGCTATCCGGCGAACACAGCTATAGTCGGCAAATTTGATGACGCAGGCACCATCTTCACTACGACGACGAACCAGGCAGGAGAATTCAGTATCAACCTCATGGTGCCGCCTACACTTGCATCGGGAGCGCGCAAGTTATCTGTCAATAATGAAGTCCGGCCCGAGCCGGTCTATGTCATTTCCGCCGCCGTTGTGCGTGCGGTAACCGATTCGGTGCCGATCACATTACGCAATCGGGATAGTCTTTTGCTCACGGGTGCCGGCTTTGATATCGGAGAGAAGATCCAGGTGTTTCTCGATAGCATTCTGATATCGGATACGGATACGATCGTCGCGGGAAGCGATTACCGATTTTTTGCCATCGTGAGAATGCCGAACATAGCGGATTGGCATTACCATCTTCGAGTCGTCGGAGATCACGGACATGAGGCCATGGCATCCGATCTTATCACGATAACCCGAATACTTCCTTTCGAATTTGAAGATCTTGTTCCATGGGCAGAAGCAAATGATGGGGCTCCGTATTCCGAATACTTCGGTGGATACTGGTATGCGCACTGGAGCCGGTCGGCCGTTGCGACATACAGTCCTTCGCATGCAAATACTCAAGTCACATTCAAATTCTTCGTGCCCGTGGCCGATACATTCGCTGTAAAGCTCTTTTTGACGAACGGTTCGCAATACGCTCAGTATACGTATTCTCTCGATGGAACACATAATGGACTCTTCGAAGGATACAAGAAGTTCGATTTTGGAGATCCGCGGCCATCAGATGCCATCGATCTTGGAGTGATCTATTTCGCAAAGGATACGCATTTGATCGCTTTCAAGTGCATCGGTAGGGATACTGCAGCGTCGGATTGGAGGCTCGGTGCAGATCTGCTGCAACTGACTCCGACTACGATCATGCCTTTGCCAAAAGGCGTTTTTACAAATGATATGACTCTCTCGGGAATCGATTCACCGGGCGTGATCAATTCATACATTGTGCTCTATCCGAATCCTGCCGGCGAAGGTGAACTCGTCCTCGGGCTCCGGACTCCTCCGGAAGAAATACGGAATGGGAAACTGGATATCACTCTTACCGATATCCTCGGAAGAGTGCGGCAAGCCCGATCGGATATTTCTATTGGAATGAACGGTGTACTGTCTCAATTCGATACTCATGGTCTTCCATCGGGCAATTATCTTGCCGAATTCACAATTCGAGCAGGTACCGTGATCCAGCATTTTACCAGGCTTGTGCAGATACGTCAATAGGCGGGAATAGTCAGTGAGCTTTAGTCGTTAATCTAATGAAATAGGCAGAGATATAACGACTAATACCAACACCGGCTTTTGAAATACGTACTATTTATTACTTATTACTTTCCGCCTGCCGGAGGTCCAGGCGTCCAACGGGTCACAAAATTTATCAAGTATCTCAAGGATTTTGGATGGACTCCGATCGTCCTAGCTCCCGATAATCCGGAATACCAGGCTCGTGATGAATCCCTAGCGAAAGAACTCCCTGCCGATCTTATCGTTCGCCGTTCTCCGATATTCGAGCCATATAGCCTGTACCGAAAATTCACCGGCACCAAAGAGGGGCTCTCTCTCGATATCAATGTTTTCGAAGAGGGCAGCGAGCTCTCACTCAAACAGAAGATCGCTCATTTTATCCGTGCGACGTTCTTTATTCCCGATGCTCGCATCGGTTGGTACAGGAGCGCCGTTAAGGAAGCGATGAAGATCACGAAGGAGTATCCGATCGAGATGATATATTCCTCTTCACCTCCGTATACAGTTTCCGTGATAGCACGGAAAGTCTCACGACTAACAGGAATTCCGTATGTAGCCGGATTTCGTGATCCGTGGTCCGGATTTGAGGTTTCGGCTCCGAAGCGCTGGTTCGTGCCAAGGGCGATCGATCAATACCTGGAAAGTTCGGTCTTTCACGATGCCCGCAAGATCGATGTTGCTTGGAAGGGAATTGCACACGATGCCATTGCAAAGTATTCGGATCTGTCTGGGGAGAAATTTATCCATATCCCCAATGGCTTTGATAGCGCAGATTACGCGGAGCATGATATTCGCAAACGTGCCGAACGCCGGCGGGGAGAAAAATTTGTGATGACGTATTCGGGATCGCTCTACGGTCCGCGCAATCCGAAAAATTTTTTTGCTGCGATCGAACTCCTGCTTGATAGGAAGGAGATCGATCCCGCGAAGATCCATCTCCGGTTCGTCGGCCGCACCGGCGCGGATCTCGATCCCATGTTCAAAGCTCCAAAGATCATGCCGATCGTGGAAAAGTTGGATTATGTTCCGCATTCAAAAGCTGTCGAACTTATCAGCGATAGTGATGCGCTTCTACTGATCGTCGACGATATTCCAAGTGTCGAGCATATCGTACCGGGTAAGGTCTATGAGTATCTTGGTGCGATGCGGCCGCTCCTTGCCATCGCTCCGCCGAATGGAGCAATTGGAGATCTACTGAAAGAAACTCATGGCGGCGAAGCCGTTGCGCAACGTGATATCGAAGGCCAGGCACGCGTTATAAAGGGATTTTACTCGAATTGGCTTGCAGGGATCGCGCCTTCATCGGAAATGGACCCTGCCATTATTTCTCAGTACGAGCGAAGAGAGGCGACGAGGAAATTGGCTAAGGTCTTTGATGACATCATCGGTGAGACTAAGTAGAACACGGATATGCTCTCCAAGAGAAATCAAATTATCATTTGGATTTGCTTATTCATCTTCTGGGTTGCCTTCTCCCGCAACTACCATCCGGCACTGTTTATCGATGTCGTCGTCACACTGATTCTGCTATCGGGTTATGCGTTCGTCGTGTATGTCAATATTTTAGCTCTCATTCCGAGGTTCTGGAGGCAGAAGCGCTTATTGAAGTATTGGTTAGCTTTACTATCAAGTATGCTCCTAACGACGCTCGTAATTCTCGCTCTGGTTCGGTTAGTTTATTCTTCTTTTTCGGATCCGGCACGAATCGGTGATTATTGGGAGCATTTCGCAATTGATTTTTTTGGAATGGCAGTCCATGTATTTGCTGCAGTCTGTTTCGTACGAATTATCAGATTTCTTCGTGAGAGGAAGATCAAAGTCCCGCCCGGCGGCGAAGAAGAGGGAGTGTTGCAGTGACCTGGAAGGACGCGATAACACTGGGATCGAATCGATTGGTCAGTGCTGGAATATTTGAGGGCTTGATCAATGCCGAATATCTTGCAGCACATGTTCTCGGAATTTGGAAGAGAAGTGACCTTCGAAAATACTATGACGTCGTGCTCAGGGATGACGAGCAGATTCGGTATGAAGATCTTCTGAAACGAAGATGTATGTCTGAGCCATTGCAGCACATCCTTGGCGAGACCGAATTCTTCGGCTTACGGCTCTTGGCAACTTCCGAAGCACTTATACCTCGGCCTGATACTGAAATACTCGTTGAAGAATTGATCAAGGATGGTTCTTCGCATTCCGGCGAAATACATATCCTCGATATTGGAACCGGCTCGGGCGCAATCGCCTTAGCGCTTGCTTCGAAACTGCCTAAAGCAAAAATCATTGGAATAGATATAAGTCCTGATGCGATCAGTCTTGCAGATAGGAACAAAGATCGTCTGGGCATCGGAAATGTCTCGTTCGAGATCGCAGATCTTTTTGCGGATGATATGCTGCGAAAACTTCGCAATTCATTCGACTATCTCGTTTCCAACCCACCGTATATTAGCATTGAAGAATTTACAACTCTTGAGGCAGAAGTTCGCGACTTCGATCCGAGAATCGCTCTGACCGATGAAGGGGATGGCCTGAGATTTTATCGAAGGATCGCCGAAATCGCTCCGAATCTACTCAAACCCGGCGGAGAGGTACTTGTTGAAATTGGCTATGGCGCTTCACAAGATGTCGAAGAAATTTTTACGGCAGTCGGCTTTAAGGTAATTGGAAAAATAAAGGATCTGCAGGGTATCATTAGAGTCATCAAAGCACAAATTCCCAACTGAAATCAAGATTACTGAAGAATAAGGAATGCGCTTACTCATTCAAAGAGTCTCTCATGCAAAAGTAACCGTTGGTGATGCAACATCCGGCGAGATCTCAAACGGATTAGTACTATTTGTAGGAGTGGGAAAGGGCGATACTCCTGACACGTGTTCGGAGATGGCTTCCAAAGTCTTCCGAATGCGAATTTTTGAGGATTCTAATGCTAAAAAGAATCTTGATCTGAGCCAGGTTTCAGGCAGTGTTCTCATCGTGAGCCAGTTCACACTTTATGCTGATACCCGTAAAGGAAACCGGCCAAATTTTACCGGAGCTGCACCCCCGGAGGAGGCAAAAAAGCTTTACGAGTTGTTCGTCGATGAGATGAAGAAGCTCTTGGGTGAAAATAGAGTCGCCGAGGGGGTTTTTGGGGCTATGATGGATGTCCAACTAATTAATACCGGGCCTGTAACAATTTGGGTTGAGAGTTGTTGATATAAGGTCACAGCATGGCTTTTCATGTAACAAAACCGTGCTTTTTGGTGTCCCTATGAGGATCGAGATTTAACACAGAAATCGAAGGCTAACTCATGCAGCCATCAGCGGCATTCCCGGTTCGCGTCCCCGCACATAAGAACGATCTGCCGGCTCTTTCGGCAGTGGTATTTTTGTAGAAAGATTTTATATACAGAGGAGTTATATTATGAATTCACGCACAGGGCATTCATTCCGCGGTTTTGTAATCCTTACGATCATCGTTGCCTGCAGCATGTTGGCGACGAACCTCTCTGCCCAAGTCTGCGGCGGAACAGGTACTCCGCCTATTGCCACAAGCCAGGGCCAGGAGTTTTTGCTCTGTTTTATGCAAAACGAACTCTCTTCGTATGATCAAACGAGCTTTCGCTATCAGGATATATATGTTGCTTCTGCCGTTGATACAGGCGGAGTAAAAGTAACTATTACGTGTAATGCATTTCCCACTTGGAAAAAGGAAATTATCCTCAATGCACGCGAGGCGCAGTCCTATCGCTTATCCGACGATCCCGTCGTTGGTGCAACCGGAAATGATGCATTGATGGAGGATTGCGGCAGTATCAATCAAACTGTCTTCAGAGTCGTGGCGACTTCACCGATCGCTTGTTACGGAATGAACAACAAGCAATTCACGGCCGATGCGTTCCTGGCCCTTCCGAAGACGAAGACTGGACCTGCAGGAATTGAATACCGCATCATGAGCTATACCAATTCGACGCTCCTGCCGCAGGCGGAGATGCCGTCGGAATTCGCCGTGGCAGCCTTCGATAGCAATACGACCGTAACGATCATACCTGCTGCAATGACTTGCAATGGCGACGATTCCGGAAAAGTCCTCACATACGTGCTCAATGCCGGTGAAGGAATCCAGATCCAGGCAGATAGGTTAACGCATCTTCTTGATATGACGGGCTCCATCGTTCGCGCCGATAAACCCATTGCTGTCTATGGCGGTCATGCAAGAGCTGAGGCTCCGAACGGATATACGTATAATGACAATGGGAATCAACGAACCAGCCGCGATCATCTTTGTGAAGCGATGCCGCCGCTTAGCACATGGGGATATTCATTTGTAACAAAGAATTTTGGAAGGACGGGCGGCGATGTAGTGCGCATTCTTGCTTCTGTCGATGGTACCGTCGTTAAGATCAACAATACAGTTTGGGGAACACCGCTTCGCGCGAATGCTTTCCGTGATACGATCATCCCCTTGAGCAGTTTGGCATTGGGCAATATCATTACCGTTGAGACGGATAAGGATCATCCGATCCTGGTTGGTACGATCGCCCATAGTGCTGTCAACGCTGCAGGAACCGGTGATCCGTTCCTTGCCATCGTCCCGCCGCTGGACCAAATGTATTCTGACTTCTCGTATTTCATTTGTAACGATGAACTGCAGTATTACGCGAATGACCAGCATCTGATCATCGCTGCTGAGCAAGGCGTGGTCGGAGATATTGCGATCGATAATGTCAAAATTCCCGCAGGTGCATTCACCAGTATTCCTTGGCCGATGTTTGGTGGAAGGCATTATGTAGCAACAACCGTTAGTCAGGCAATGGGCCCGCATCGTATCGTTTGTCCGCCGATTCCGGGATCGGGAATCACGATCCTCGCCTATGGATGGGGAAATGTGATCTCGTATGGTTATACTGCCGGAGCGTTGCTTAAACCGACTCACGGAATAATGCCCATTAATTCTCCAAGTCCCGGTATCGCACCAGGCCCCGGCACATCGCAGGCTCTACCTCCCTCGATCATCATCAGGAATATTCTTACTGAACCTGTCTATTTCGATAGCGCACGGATTTCTTATTCTCAGAACAAGAAGAATATTACCGTTCGACTGAAAAAAGATATTGCATCACAGATCGGCACGATAGAATCTGCCGAAGAGAAAACGTTGGAGCTTGTCACTCCAGAGCCGATCGATGAAGTCATCACTGGAAACGTGCGTGTCTGGTATCACTCGAAGTTATGGGTTGATATGTATCCGGTGGATTTCCCCTTTGTGATCACACCGGCGCAGAATGCCGGAGTTAGCGATGTTTCGTCACAGGTTGCAGTTCTTGAGAACTTTCCGAACCCCGCATCGGGAAAGACAACGGTGCATTTCCGCATTCCCACGAGAGCTGCCGTCAGCGTGAAGATCTATGACGCACTGGGAAGAGTTGCCCGGACACTCATGCAGACAGTTGTAAACTCGGGCGATCAGAATATTCAGGTGAACACAAAAGGAATGGAGCCGGGAGATTATACACTGGAACTGGTTGCACCCGAACTCGGGATCAGCGAGCACAGACATTTAGTCGTGATCGAGTAAGGACATCCGGCTCTGAGCCCGATCGCTTGTTTTCGTGCTAGTTCAAAACTGAGGTGGCCACAGGAAAGCTACGTCGAAGAAATATCGGCTGCTCGGATTTGGCATGGAGCGCGTTCGGATCTTGGAGTTTTGGGCACTCCCGTATGATGTGAAATGAGTTTTTATGATTGCTGAGAACAAGACAGTAGGAGTTGTGCTGCGGGCTATGAAAAGGGCATCCGTTCTTTGCACAATCCTATGTTTGGCTAGTTCGATAGTCCACTCCCAATCCAGTGAACCAATATATCGGCTAATTCCGAAAGCTAAGAAGGCTCCTTCCGTTAGCCTCTCGTCCCGGGAGATAGCCCGAGCTACACATGTGCCTTCTCCTCAGGGAGCCGTTACACCAGTCTATAAGACTTCCGGAAAGGAGTTTTACCTGTTGTTTCTTTCGGCGATCGGTAGTGATTCGCCATCGGACCCATCATTGCACCGAGTCTATATATCGGCACGTTCTCGTGTCCACGGGAAAGTGAGCCTGGCAAACGGAGCATGGGTTCAACCATTCGTTACCAATGCGAAAGGAATGATCTATGTCGATCTTCCGGATTGGGCGGAAATGACGAGTGCACAAACAGAGGTCATCCTTCCGAAAGTGTTCAAGATCGAAGCTGACGATGAGATCGCAGTCTATGGTTTGGCGCATAAATGGCTTTCCTCCGACGGATTTCTCGTTCTTCCTGTCGAGGCTCTCGGCACTAACTACACGATCGCAAGTGTACGTAACGCACTCAATTATTTCGGCGGAGTGGTCAATCCGTTTTCATCGAACAGCCTTAACCCCCGCAGCGAATGTGGAATTGCTGCAATCAGTGATAATACGACGGTGACGGTCACTCTTACCGCCGATTCCTACAATCGTAAGATTCACCGTGGCATACCATACACCTTTGTGATGAATAAGGGTGAGGCCATTCAGCTCATGGCTCGTGACACTGCGCAGACCGGAATGTATATGGGGCTACTTAGTTGGGTAGGTCCTCTGGCAAATGGAATCGATTGCGACCTCACCGGATCTACGATCACTTCGGATAAACCGATCGCCGTTTTCTCCGGACACGAAAGGGCATCCATTCCCGACTCGCTCGAATATAGCTATCCAAATCATCCAAGTGTTTCGCGCGACCATATCATCGAACAAATGCCACCTCAGGAAGAATGGGGCAAAGAGTTTGTCGTTGTGCCCTCCTCTCAAGATGACTATTTCCTGAGACCGACGACCGGCGATATTATTCGCGTTATCTCCGGCTCGGATTCCACACTTGTTTTTCTTAACGGAAATCTGCAAAGCAGATTGGACAAGGGTGTCTACACTCAATTCCCGGTTACGAGACTTGCTCACATTCAGACTTCGCAGCCTGCGCTCGTAGTTAAGTATCTGCGCACGGCTTTGCCTGACTCGGCTGCGCCGGGTGATCCGGACCTGACTATTGTGCCGCCGCTGGAGAACATGAGTTCTTTCTATTCATTACCGACAATAGCCGATGGGTACGACTTTATCGATCATTATATTACCATCCTCGCAGATTCTCTGGCACTTACGACGACGACACTGAATGGTTTTGGCCTCGATCCAAGAATATTCAAGACTGTTCCGGGCACCCGCTATTACTGGACTACACAGAGAACGTATGCCGGATCGCAGCGAGTAGAAAGCACCTTGCCTTGTTACGCCGAAACCTATGGTTACGGCCCGTTCGATTCCTATTCATTCTCAGGTGGCGGAAGCTTTAAGTACTTGCATGACCTTGTAGCGAAGGATCTCGATTTTGGAAAGATCCTGACAGGATCGGTAAAGGATTCTCTCACCGGGGTGCAGTCGGTTTCCGTTCCGATGCCTTTGGGCGATTCGGTTTCGATCTATGGGTATACATGGGAAAGTGGAGATACGAATGTATTCGCATTCCTCGATACGATCAAGCGGCCATTCAAGATACCGCCGGGATATCTGCTGCATGTAAACTTCAAGTTTCATCCGACGGCAGATGGCTCCTTCAAGGCAAAACTGCGTGTATGGTCATCAAATACGGATGATGTCTTTATCACCGTGCTAGGGCAATCGGCAACGCGCTCGATTGCCGTTACTCCTCAAACGATAAATTTCGGAAGTGTTCATGTGGGCCGAAGAAAAGATAGCACATTCTCATTCGTAGCATCGGGTGATGTGGTTACATTGTTCGGAACGGCGGATTTTAACAGCGAGCTTCTCGGTGGTCCGTTCAGTGCGGATAAATATCCTGGCCCGTACGATCTGCAAGTACAAATTCCGCGATCGGAGAATGTTCATTTTGCTCCGAAGGCAAGGGGCTGGTTCAGAGATACTACGCATGTTGTAAGCAATGCGCTCAATGATCCGAATGTGTCTGTCGATTTTATTGGTCGTGGCATCGATTACGAATTGAACTCTCCGGGATATTCATTCGGCAAGATCCGAGTAGGGAAATCTTCTGACACAGTTGTTATTCCTATCGTAAATGCCGGCGACGATACAACGAGAATCAAATCGATTTCTTTTGACTCCGGGGACTTAAGGGATTTTGGTTTGATCGACACGACGATCCCACCGAAGCAGCGGCTCTGGTTTCTTGATACAGCGGGAACGCCAGGCAATGGAAATGCGAGATCCTTCAGAGCATTCTTTGCGCCGAAGATCGATCCGGCAAATAATATTGTCGATACGGGAAGTCGGCAGGTCATCGTAAAGATCGTCACATCTGACGATAGTGTTTATTATGTTTCTCTATCGGGCGTTGGCGCCGAACCGTGGCTTATTGCCACACCAGTCATTCTGGATTTCGGAACGATCACAAATCCATTGGTGACATCGCCTGCTTTTGTTGCGAAATTTGATACCCTGTTCAATCGTGGCTCGATGGTCGGTGTTCTCGATTCGCTTCGCCATAGTGATACGACAGGTGATTTTTCATTCAAATCGATCGGTGGTTCTACAATCTCAGATAACACGTCTATTACGGAAAATACCATCGTGCCGTTCGAAGTCGATTTCAGTATCCGGCAGATCGGTGACTACGTTGATACCTTAAGGGCGCATAACGATTCGCGAAATGAGCCGTTAGTTATTGCAAAGGCTCGTATTCGAGCGGGAATTGGACCCATGTTGCCCATATCGCTTGGAGTAATATCTTCCTGCATGCCTGTCGATACGACGATCATCATACACAATCCGTATCGTGTCAATGTTTCACTAAGTTCGTTCCGATTCGAAGGTGATACGGCCGGCTTCGAATTCCCCGATGCCAATGTTCTGCACCTGCCGGTATTCATTGCTGCCGATAGCGTCTTTCGTCTTCATATCCGCTATCGGTTTCCTGCCGATTCCTTGAATGGCTCTCAGACGGTGAGAGTAATCATTGACCGCCCGACTGGCGGAGACGACCTATCGATAAATTCCGATACGGTGCTGATAACTCTAACCAGAAAAACCATACTTCTGAACATGAGCGCCGTAATGCCACCATACAGGCCGAGCGCAGGTGATGCTCCTTTCCGATTGCCAATTCACCTTTTGGGAGATCGGATCGGCAAACAGGAATTGGACGATGACACGCTTCGCCTAATGTTCTCGAACAAGCTGATTCGTGCCGTTGGGATCGATCGCACCGGATCGCTGACCGAATCAACTCCTACGAATGGTATTCCGCAACAACCTGATCCGGTCTGGGATGAGGCGACATCAACCTATATTGTACCATGCGTTGGACTTCATCTTTCTTCCGACATCAGCAAGAATACGCTCCTGTTTACTCTGTTATGCAGTGCCTACTTGACTAAGGATACTGCGATCACGATCACGCCGTTCATCGGCTATACGAGCCAGCCATGTGCATTCAGGGTGGCAAGAGACTCTACTGCACTTACGTATGCTAATGAATGCGGCGATCAAACGATCAGAGACCTTCTGCTGACTTCAAGCGTGCCGATCCACA
>JAUZOQ010000077.1 GCA_030706385.1 Bacteroidota bacterium
GCAACTGCAAATCTTGTCGGATACGAGATCAACGTCAGCTGCCCGAACGTTAAAGATGGCGGCCTTTCCTTCGGTACAAATGCAGCGCGGGTCGAGGAGTTGACGAAACTACTTCGGCCGTTAACAAAAAAACTTCTCATCATTAAGCTCACACCAAATGTCACCAGTGTTGCTCCCTTCGCAGCAGCATGCGAGAATGGGGGAGCAGATGCCATCAGTCTCATCAACACAGTGATCGGAATGTCCGTCGATATCAATACACGCAAGCCGCGCATCTCCACAGTGACCGGAGGCCTATCGGGGCCTGCGATCAAGCCGATCGCACTTGCCAAAGTGTATGAGGCGCGGAAGTCTTGCTCTCTTCCGATCATTGGTATTGGCGGAATTACCTCGGCTTCCGATGTCATGGAATTCCTCATCGTCGGCTCTTCGCTCGTTCAGGTCGGCACAGCAAATTTTGTAAATCCGAATATCGGTAATGAAATAAACGATGACCTTCGCCAAATGCTGACAAAACAGGGGATTACTAATGTGCAGGATCTCGTTGCAACATTGGAAGTGCCCGAGCAAATGAAAGCGCTAGGGTGGTAGAGTAGTGTCGTGTACTTCGGGAGAGATAGGACGTAGAGGGCTAGAACTGTTGTGCAAAGAACATGAGTTGGACGAATAGAAAAGGGTTACTGGTTAGTATAGGACTTATAGGGTCTGCGGTAATTCTTGTCCTGATCTTGAATAATAGATTTTCCATTCTTTCTTCTTGCGCTGCTTCCGGAGTTGATACTGCTGCCGATTGGCATCGGAACATCACTGCGCTTACGGTTCCGACCGAGGCCTATTTGTTCGAGAAGAAAATACCGCTCGAGAATTGGGAAGTGCGCGAGCGTTTTGAGCGCGAATTCTACTATAATTATACGAATGCCGATCAACTTCTGCTCTGGTGGAAGCGCCTCAGGCGCTGGGAGCCGATGATCGACTCTATGCTCGATGCTGCCGGATTGTCCCGTGACTTCAAATACCTCATGATCGCTGAGAGTGGAGCCCGCAACGTTCAATCCCCGGCACGGGCGAATGGCTACTGGCAGTTCATTGCTCCGACGGCTCAACGATGGGGTTTACGTGTCGATCAATACATCGACGACCGCCTTGATCCGATCCTCTCTACTCAGGCGGCGATCCGCTACCTTTTGAAGCTGAAAGCCGAGTTTAACGGCGATTATTTCCTCTCAGCTGCCGGCTACAATATGGGCGAAGAGGGGGTGGAAGAAGCACTCGCATACCAGAAACAATCCGGCTATTGGAATTTGTACGTAAATGAAGAAACAATGCGATATCCGCTCCGTATCGCAGTTATCAAGGAGTTTCTTGAGCATGGGCAGAAGTACGGCTTTCAATTTGAAAAAATGACTCCGTACAAGAGGCATTCGCTGAAGATCGTATCCGTTCAGGGGCCGATCTCAAGTATTGCCGATTGGGCGTTAAGTGTTGGGTATACCTACAAAGATGTGAAGATGTTCAATCCCCGGTTCATTGCAAAAAACATTCCCTCCGGCTCATACGAAATTCGTTTGCCTGCAAATGATTCGGAGAGAACGACGGTACGCTAAGCCTTTTCGCAAGTAGGTATTTGACTCGGGCCCGGCTCTAAGCAGATACAGTTCACGGAAATAGTACTGCGCTAACGAACTCCACTTATTTGCCGAGTGTTGCATTTATGATGCTGATACGTCTATGATTAGTAAAGAAAACATGAAATTATCATTTTATAACCCGAAACGTCTGGCCTTTGTCGGCACCGTTCTCGTTCTCACGAGTGCCCTGCTCGGTGCGCGAATTGAAAAAGCTTTTACCCTCGATAATACGTACGAAGAAATTCAGAAGTATGCCGATGTTCTGAATCTGGTTCAGAAGAACTATGTCGATAAAGTCGATATTAATGAATTGAACGAAGCGGCCATTGTCGGAATGCTTGCTAAGCTCGATCCGCATTCGGTGTATATGCCGCCGAAGAACGTGAAGCAATCGGCAGAAGATTTTGAAGGAAAGTTCGAAGGCATCGGAGTTCGTTTCGCAATGGCGCATGATTCCGTTCTCATCGATGAAGTTATTCCCGGAGGCCCATCCGAGATGGTCGGCCTGATCGCTGGAGATAAGATCTATGCCATCGATGGAAAGAAGACAACAGGTTTTACCGAAGATTCCGTCGTTCACCACTTACGTGGACCGAAGGGCACGAAGGTAACCGTGACCGTTGCTCGTTCCGGCATGCCGCTGGAATCCGGCGGACCGAAGCCGCTCAATTTTGAAATTACTCGTGACGTTGTTCCGATCGCAAGTGTCTTAGGGCATTTTATGGTCGATGGAAATACGGGATATATCTATCTCAGCCATTTCATCCAGACTTCGCATGAGGAAATGCTCAGCGCACTTCAGGAATTGAAGTCGCAGGGAATGGAAAAGCTCATTCTCGATCTGCGCGACAATCCGGGCGGATATCTAGAGCAGGCAGTCCGTATTGCCGATGAATTCATCGGTGGCACGAAGACGATCGTCTTTACGAAGGGAAGAGTATCAGGGTTTGACGATATTGATGTATCGCATCCGGGACAGTCGTATGAGAAGACGCCGCTTGTTGTGCTCGTCAATAGCGGCAGTGCAAGCGCCAGCGAAATATTTAGCGGAGCGATGCAGGATCTCGACCGTGCACCCATCGTCGGAGCCACAACGTTCGGCAAAGGACTTGTCCAGCGCCAATTCCCGCTCAATGACGGAAGCGCACTCAGGCTGACCGTCTCTCGCTACTACACGCCTTCGGGCCGCTCGATCCAGCGCCCATACGACGGCGGTAAGTACAAAAAGGGAATTCAGAACGACGACGCCGAAGAAGATGACAACTTCTCACATACGAAAGATGTGAACGCCAACGATACGACGCGTCCGAAGTTCAAGACACCTACGGGCAGAACGATCTATGGCGGCGGCGGAATCAGTCCGGACTATTTCGTGAAGGAAGATACCTTGACAAAATCCACGCTTCGTCTCTTCGCAGCTAGCATTCCGTACGATTATGTAAAGAACACGATCGGTGAGCATGCGCCGGAGCTGAAGAAGAAGTACACGGCTGAGGCATTCATTAAAGATTTCCGCGTCAGCGAAGATGTTCTCAAAGACTTTATCGAACAGGCAAAAGCAAAGAAGGCTGATATCGATCCGAAAGAGGTTATGGCCGATAAAGCGTGGATCTTAAGCAGACTGCGCATGGATATCGGAAGGCAGCTCTATGGAGAGAATGTATTCTTCAAGATCCGCCTGGAGAACGATAAGCAGTTCCAGAAAGCGTATTCGCTAATGTCCGAAGCGCAGAAGATGGCGCTGTCGTTCAAGTAAGAGAGAACACAGGTAGAATTTGAAAGGGCACGCTGAGCGTGCCCTTTTTATTTGAAGGAATTAGATCTTCTCCAACTCTTCGCTGATCTTCGACCAGGAGAAATACAGTTCTTCGAGTTTCTTTTTGTACTCGTCTAAGGTCTTCGCATCACTTGTCACCTTTGCTGCATTCTTGTAATATTCGGGTTCGAACATATCGTGTTCGATGTTTTCTTTTTTCTTTTCTACGGCAGCAATTTCTTCTTCGATCTTCTTGATCTTGTTGCGCAGAGGTTTTTCTTTTTGTGCAGCGGCATTTCTTGCTTCGGCTTTCAGGCGCTTCTCTTCTTTGGACTGAGGAGCGGCATCAGTTGTAGCCTTCTGCTTCGGCTTTTCTTCTTTGAATGATTTCTTGCCTCTGATCCGATCGAGTTCGGCGCGGTAAAGCTCTTCGAGATATTGCTCAAGCGAACCCATATAATCCTTCACGTGCCCATCGCCAAAGGTGACGATACGCTCGACGAGATCTTCGAGGAAGTCGCGATCATGGCTGATGACGATGATCGTACCTTCGAAAGCCATCAGCGCTTGCTTCAGCACTTCCTTCGAACGCATATCGAGATGGTTCGTCGGTTCATCGAGAACGAGGGTGTTGCATGGCTCGAGCAGCATCTTCGCCAGCGCCAGGCGGGACTTCTCTCCGCCCGAAAGCACGCGAACGCGCTTGAAGACATCATCGCCTCGAAAGAGGAAAGCTCCAAGCAGACTGCGAAGTTGGCCTTCAGTGTAGTTCACACCGTTCTTCTCGCCGGCATTAAAGAATCGTGCGCGTGCAAGCGAATCGACCGTTTCAAGAACTGTTAGTTTCGGATCAAGATCATCTGCCTGATGCTGCGCGTAATATCCGATCGTCACGTTATGCGTCGGCCGAAGCAAGCCCTTGGTCAGCTTATCGGTTCCGGCAAGGATCTTTCCAAGCGTCGTTTTACCTTCGCCGTTCTTTCCTAAGAATGCAACGCGTTCGCCGCGCTCGATATGAAGATTGCAATGAGAAAATACATCGCGAATGCCGTCATAACTTTTGGCACCGTCCTCAACTTCAAATGCCGTGCGGCCCGAAGGAGGAGCATGAGGAAAAGCAAAGTGAACGCTCGGAGCATTGGAAGCAAGCTCAACGCGCTCCATGCGCTCCAACATCTTGATGCGCGACTGCGCCTGCTTTGCTTTCGAAGCTTTGTAACGAAACCGCTCGACGAAGCTTTCCAATTCTTTCCGGCGAAGTTCAAGCGTTGCCGATTGCGCTTCGAGCAATGCTTCACGCTCGGCTTTTGCAGTCTCGTAGTAATCGTAATTACCAGGAAAGACTTCGACCTTGCCGCCCGGAGAGATCTCAGCAGTTCTTCCGGTAACGTCGTTTAAGAATTTTCTATCATGGGATATGAGCAGCATCGAGCCTTCGTATCCATTCAGGAATTCCTCAAGCCACATCATGCTCTCAAGATCCAGATGGTTCGTGGGTTCATCGAGCAGGAGGATGTCCGGTCGCTTGATCAGCAGTTTGGCAAGAAGAACGCGCATCTGCCAGCCGCCGGAAAATTCGCGCAGCGGACGCTCAAAATCTTTTTCAGAGAATCCGAGACCGGAAAGCACCTTTGCAGATTCGGCTTCGATCGTAAATCCACCGGCATCTTCGAACTTGTGGTTCAGCTCTCCGAAACGGTCGAGCAAGTCGTGGTATGCTTGCGACTCGTGATCTTCGGAATTGTCGCTTAATGCCTGCTGTACAAGCTCCAGCTCTTCAGTATACGCCAGAAGATCTTCCTTGCTCCGCAAGGCTTCGGCTAGGATGCTGCGATCGAGAGCACCTTCTTCAAGTGTCGGCTCCTGCGGAAGATAGCCCAATTTGTAATCGCGCGGTATCTGCACTTCGCCCTCTTCCGGCTGCTGGAAACCGGCAATGATCTTCATCATCGTCGATTTACCCGCGCCGTTAGGCCCGACCAGGCCGACACGGTCGCCGAGGCGGATAGTGAACGTGACGTCGCGGAAAAGATATTTTCCGCCGAATTGCACGGCAAGATGTTCGAGAGCGATCAAATGATTGAGTTAACAGTTAACAGTTTACAGTTTGCAGTAAGCAGTTTTTGCCGCTGCGCGGGCGGATAACAGCAGGAAGGGGATTGTCATTCCGAAAAGCTCGAACTGGGTGTGCAATAGGCGCGGGACTAAGCCTACATTACTGATAAGGTTGATTATTATTATCGGGTCAGATATTTCTCTGCGAGAGAATGCTTAAAGCATCCTCTTCTTCCCGCGCCGCTTCCTCGATATCGGTGCAAGGTGATGCTCGACGTGCTCTCCGGCCTGGGGATAGGGAATGATGGAGATGGAGCCATCTAATTCCAAGATCGCCGTTCGGACTTCCTGCAATGAGCTGAACCCGTGTTCGCGAATCGCCTCGGTCAGATCTTCTTCGGAAAGTTCTTCATGATCCATAGCCGATTGGATCACCCGGCTGTTGCGGACGAGAAGCCTCGGTTCGCCAACCAGAATATCTCTCGTTAGCTTATTTTTGAAGAAATATTTTGTAAGAAGAAGATTGGTGAATAAGAGCGCCAGCGCAGCGACAATTCCTCCGCCTAGCGAAGAATCGTTACCAACCATGGCATTTTGCACGGCATTGGATATCAGGAGGATGAGTGCAAAGTCGATCAGCGATAGCTGTGAGATATGCCGTTTCCCGGCAAGCCGGAATGCACCGATGATAACCAGGTAAACGATGACCGATCGAAGGATGATCTCTGGAAATTGATTGATGTCGCCAAACATGGAATAGAGAAATAGAGAAAATATAGAGGGAAGCCACGATAACTCCCGCTTCCGTTACATTGCCCAATAATAGCGTATTTGTGAACTATAAAAGCACCTCTATCGTTTACATAAGGCTATAAAATAAAGCATCGGAAAAACGCCTTTTCTGGCGTTTTTCTTTAATAATGAATTGATATCGTAGGAAAGTACAGTATTTTTAAGAAAGCATTCGTATGGCACGCAAATTCCCGTTAGATAAGACACGCAACATCGGCATTATGGCTCATATCGACGCCGGCAAGACGACGACGACGGAGCGTATCCTTTTTTACACCGGTGTCGTTCACCGCATGGGCGAAGTCCATGAAGGCGGCGCAACCATGGATTGGATGGAACAGGAAAAAGAGCGCGGTATTACGATCACCTCCGCTGCTACGACGTGCGAGTGGCGCGAGAATCAGATCCAGATCATCGATACTCCCGGTCACGTAGATTTTACCGTCGAAGTCGAGCGCTCGTTGCGCGTTCTTGACGGAGCCGTTGCGCTTTTCTGCGCCGTCGGCGGAGTCGAGCCCCAGTCGGAAACCGTCTGGCGTCAGGCAAATAAGTATGAAGTCCCGCGTATCGCTTTTGTCAACAAGATGGATCGTACGGGCGCGGATTTCTTTAATGTCATTCACATGATCAAAGAGCGCCTCGGCGCTAACCCGATCCCGATCAATCTTCCGATCGGCCAGGGCGATATCTATGCCGGCGTTATCGACTTAGTCGAGAACAAGGCCATGATCTATAACAACGATGCCACGCTCGGCAAGAATTTTGATGTTGTCGAAATTCCTGCAACTCTGAAAGAGCAGACGAAAGAGTGGCGTACAAAACTTTTCGAAGCGGTTGCCGAAGTTGATGATACTCTCCTCATGAAGTATCTCGAAGGCCAGGAAATCACTCCTGAAGAAGTCCGCCGCGTCTTGCGTCAGGCAACGATCGAGAGCCGCATCATTCCGGTTCTTTGCGGATCGGCTTTCAAGAACAAAGGCGTTCAGCAGTTGCTCGATGCCGTTGTGGATTTCCTTCCGTCTCCCGTCGATGTCGGAGCAGTCGAAGGCCATCATATCAATCTTACCGATCATATCAAGCGCGAACCGCAGGATAACGAGCACTTTGCCGCAATTGCATTCAAGATCATGAGTGATCCGTATGTCGGCAAGCTCACGTTTTTCCGTGTCTATTCAGGCACGCTCAATGCCGGTTCCTACGTCTTGAATAGCGTCTCCGGGAAGAAGGAGCGCATCGGACGCATCTTGCGTATGCATGCAAACCATCGTGAAGATGTCGAGCAGGCGTTCACCGGCGATATCTGCGCAGCCGTTGGCTTGAAGCAGACTCGTACGGGCGATACGCTGTGCGACGAAGACGATCCGATCATCTTAGAGCGCATGATTTTTCCGGAGCCCGTTATCTCTTTGGCCGTTGAGCCGAAGACGAAAGCCGATTCGGAGAAGATGGGCGAAGCCTTGCAGAAACTATCCGATGAAGATCCGACTTTCCGCGTCAAGACCGATGAAGAAACCGGCCAGGTCATTCTTTCGGGAATGGGCGAGCTGCATCTTGAAATTCTCGTCGATCGTATGAAACGCGAATTCAAGGTCGAAGCAAATGTCGGTAAACCTCAGGTTGCTTACAAAGAGACGATCCGCAAGAAAGTTACGCAGGAAGGCAAGTTCGTTCGCCAGTCCGGCGGCCGTGGCCAGTTCGGTCACGTCTGGATCGATCTCGAGCCGAACGTGTCGGGCAAGGGATACGAATTCATTAACGATATCGTCGGTGGTACGGTACCGAAGGAATACATTCAGCCTGTCAGCGCCGGAATTCAGGAAGCGATGAAGAGCGGTGTTCTTGCGGGTTATCCGGTCGAAGATATCAAGGTTCGTCTTTTCGACGGCAGCTTCCACGAAGTCGATTCGAACGAAATGGCATTTAAGATCGCCGGTTCGATGGCGTTCAAAGAAGGCTGCAGAAAAGCAAGCCCTGTCTTGCTCGAGCCGATCATGGATGTTGAAGTTATCACGCCGGAAGATTACATGGGCGATGTGATGGGAGATCTTTCCTCACGCCGCGGCAAGATCGAAGGCATGATCGCTCGTAACGACGCACAGGTCATTAAAGCTTCTGTTCCGCTTTCCGATATGTTCGGGTATGCGACAACGCTGCGCTCGATGACACAAGGACGTGCAATCTACTCTATGCAATTCTCGCGTTACGAAGAAGCTCCGAAATCCGTTCAGGAGCAGATCATCGAAATGCAAAAGGGAAAAGCAGTGGCTGCGTAAGAGCTGCTGTCTGAACCTGGGTTGTCTGAACCAGGATTTGGGGTGATTAAAGGATTAAGATGATTAATGAAGGGCATGCTACGCATGCCCTTCTTTATTTGTGCGCCAAGCTTCAGGATAAAAGGATTATTCCCCGATTATCTTAATCTAATCATCTCCCCAAATCCAGGTTCAGACAACTTAGATCCCTGCCAGCACCGAATGCATGTCGATCTTTTTCGGCATTGCAAGTTTCTTGCGAATATGCTGGCGGTGGAGTTCGACGGTTCGCTCGGAAAGAAAGAGCAATGTGCTGATCTCGCGCGTATTCATTCCGATGCGGAGCAAGCAGCAGACTTTCACTTCTGCCTGCGAAAGCGAAGGATATTTCACCTTCAGGTTCTTTTCGAACTCAGGATGGACGCTTCGGAATTCGCCGCTGAATTTCTCCCAATTCAGAAGATGTTCCGGAATCTCTTTCAGCTTCTCTCGGATCGAGCGGACTGCCTTCTCCGCAGTTGCGGCATGACGAACGATTCCATCGAGATCGTGCCGAAGCTTGTGCAGCATATCGGTCTGCCGGACGAGAATAAGTGTCTTATTGGAAAGTTCGTGCTCTTGCCGTTTCATTTCCTGTTCAAGGTGTTCTGCTTTGAGCTTCAGGATCTCGGTTTCATTTTCTTTTTCGGCTATAGCAAGTCGAAGATTAAATCGCTCGATATTCTTCCTCGACTCTTCATTATAGATCTCTTCGTGAAAGGCAATATAGAGTTGCAGGTGTTCGAATGCATTGGCAATTTCGCCTGATCGCGAATATACTTCGGCAAATTCCTTATGGGCCTCCATCGCCATCTTCTTTTCTCCGGATTCTTGCGCAATCCTAAGTGCTTCGGCAAATTTGCCAAGCGCTTCTTCCATCTTGCCCTGCTGAAGTAATACTTTGCCCAAAGCCAAAAGTGTGGAGGGAACAGCTTCATCGGATTTTACGATGTTGCGGCGATGAAGGAGGGTATTGAGAAACCCGGTGGCCGCTGCTTCGAGATTTCCGAGCATGTGATCGATGCTTGCTATGTAATGCATCCAGAACCCTGCCGGTCGGAGTGCGCCGATTTGGAGGCTTAGCTCAAGAGCGCGATTGAGATATTCGAACGCCTGTTGGTAATCGCCAAGCTGCCTATATGCCCCTCCGATATTTCCTAGACATACGGCAATGGAAGTCGTATGTCCAAACTCTTCTGAGATCGCCAGCGAGCGCTTAAAGTATGCGATCGCCCTGCTGGGATCATCCATATCTTGGTAGAGATTTCCCAGCCTGCCAAGACTCATGGCAATGGATTTCTTATTTCCGATCGCTTCGGCTATCGCGAGAGAACGGGTATGGAAATCCATTGCCCGTTCATAGTCCGATAGAGCAGCATAGGTAATTCCCAGATTGCCAAGATGCCTTGACATTCCTTCCTTATTGCCGACTGATTCGGCGAGGGCAAGGGCGCGCGAGTGGTGCTCGAATGCCTGTCGGTATTGCCCGAGGTTTTGATAGACAATTCCCATCGAACTGACGCTTACAGCCACCGAATTCATATCGCCGACTTCTTCGGCAAGCTTCATGCTCCGGTCGAAATACTTTAACGCCTCCGAATGCTCTGCTTTGAGTTCTCCAAGGACGTTGCCGATCGTGTTCAATGCCTTTCTTTGCTCGATCTTATCGGCAGCTTCTTCCGCAAAAGCAAGCGCATCTTTCGCATAACGCAGTACGATATGATAATCGACCCGATTCCGCTGTGCCATGGCCATTCCATTAAGAGCCATTGCCTGAAGTGTAATGTGAGAGATCCTTTCTGCTATCTCAAGTGCATCGGTGAAAAAGAGGACTGCCTCATCGTATCGAGACGTGTTGAGACAGCAATAGCCACGGATGGAAAGAGCGCGGGATGTCTGCTCTTCAGTTATTGATGTTTTACCGGATAAGGCATCGGCCGCAAGTTTCTCCGATTCGCTGTATTTGAACTGCAGAAGTTTCTCATCTGCGTTGCGGAGCAATCGATCGATGTGCTTGATCTGAACGGTAGGGTTAGCCTTCTTCGTCATGCCGTGGACAAAATAGAACGCAACAGGCGACCGAAGCCGCCTGTTTTGATTTCATTCAATTACAAGTTTTGGCATCTTATCGTTTCCACTTTACAGGATTCTTACCTGTTGTGATCGTCGTGAGTGTCGTCCCGAATGCAGCCATCTTTTCGACGACATTCGTATTCGCTTCCTGACCGACCATGAGGTTTGCATCGCTTGGCGACCACGTCGGATTCGAGCCCAGAGTATTTTGCGTCGTGATGGCATTTCCTGAAAATGCCGTATAGTAGTAGATATGGAAATGCGCTCCCGAATTTGTGTCCATATCATTGAACGCAATGGCATTTCCGCTTCGTGCCCATTCGCAGTTCTCTGCCTGGAAGAGGGAGGTCAGGTCGGCCGTATCGGCTTGTACGCCTGTTGCCGCATCGATGACTCGAAGAATCGATGAATGCGATTGATTCGTATTATCGGCGGAGCGGTCAATGAAGGCAATGTATTTATCGTCCGGGCTCCATGTTGGCGAGCGCATGTAATGTGATACTCCGGCAGTAGAGGAGAAGAGCAATGTTGGTGTTCCGCCGCCTTGCGGGATAGTGTAGAGATAGCCTTGCTCATAACTATTGTTGATCCCGGCCTGATCGATATAGGCGATCTTCTGTGTAGAACTCTGCGAGCACCAAGCTTTGCCGACTATCGTGCGGGAATCCGTTGTGATCGTGCGTGTATTACTTCCCGTTGCGACGCCGCTGACTACGGATACATCGCAGGCTTTCAGCACGCTTGTATTCTCTCCCCAGAGAACACTCTTTCCATCGGGTGACCAGCAGGGATTGCTGAGTGCCGTCGTTGACGATCCGGCCGTATAGACATTAGCAGCATGAGTGCCATCGCTATCCATGACGGCAATGGTCGGGAATGTCGTTCTGCCGGATTTTGCACTTGAAGTGTAGGTAAGTGCCGGACTTGCACTACTGGCAGAACTTGCGGCCTTCATGGGTTTCATGGGATCGCTTATACCGGAGTCTTGCTTGCACGATGCTACCATGCCTGCAAAGCTCAGAGCGAACAATAAACACAATAGTTTTTTCATGGTGTGGTACGTTTAGGTTAAGAATCAATTAACTACGGTGAGCAAAATTACCGGCAGTCCTTAGATTCTCTCCACCTATCGAGTACCTATTTTACTCCGGAGAACCAAAAGGACATCTTTTGCGGGAAATAGATTTGTCGGACCGCTTGATGACCATGCAAGGTGCTAACACGGCTATGCGAACAGTCTTACAAGGATGGGAGCGGGCAGGCATGTGCAATGCACCGGCAATCTTACGAATAAACATGGAATACATGCAATGTATGGGAGAACTCATGCGTTGCACCGATAGGCGATGAGATAGCTATCACCGGACCTCAATGCATACCTCCCTAAATATATACGCCATAGAAACTACACAAAAAAAAATGGAATACTTACACGTTGGAATAATCGAAGAGTTTGAAGAGTGCCTTGCATCGTTCACCGAACTCGGACTCAGGAATCAGATCGCGAAGTCGCTTTCCGGGCACTCACTTGCCATTCTCACCGATCAGGAATGGCTTGATTGTGTGAAAGCCGATGGATCGGCAGAGGCCGATGAAGATTGCGTCGGAGTGTCCCTGATCTCGTATTACAAGATCGAATCGGACTTAGGCATCAAAGCCTGAGGCGTTGGCGTAAGAGCAATACTTCTCGGAGTATCTGATATATATATCATATTCGTTCATGCAAGTGTCAAATGTGACGCTAAATGGGGACGAAAGCTTTGAGTTCATTGTCATTACGAGCACGAAAAAAAATCCGGTTTCGACCGGAAAATAGGATGCGTGGATTTCGATATAGTGAAGGAGCAGAATAATCCGGCTCGCCTTCGCCTGTCACACAACTGCTACATGAAACTTCGGAACATCATAGGTGATAACATTCGCTGTATGCGCAACGAGCGTGTCTGGACACAAGAGGCGTTCGGCACGAAGTGCGGGATCGGAAGGGATTATATTGGGCGAATAGAACGCGGAGAAGTGAATGTCGGAATCGATCATCTCGAGAAGATCGGGACCACGCTTAATATTGAGCCATATCACTTGCTGAAAGAAGGGCACTGCTTCGAAATGCTGAGAGCCCATGCAAACGGCGAAGCACCCATCGTGAGGCTATCCTGAGCCGTCAATCTTCTGCCTTCTCCCAATCGTTGGTTCGTGCGCTTGACATAAGCTGTTCCTCGTGAGAATGGAGACAGTCTATTTTCGTATGGACTAACCAATTACTCATCGCTCTTTCGTGCTCATGTTCCCGGGCAGGGTGGCGGAGGAAACAAATAACGATACTCGAGGCCGATACTACGTGTTCATTCCTCCAATACCTGTTTGCTTCGTGCAAGGCCTTTTCTTCCGACTGTGCAATTATCCATTTCGTGAACTCCATTCTTAAAGTACTACTGAGCGTTGCATTGGCCATCGTTGTTTCAAGATATGATCAAGTAAGAATCCCGTAAAAACTCCTATCAACTTATGGTGGATACTTGCAATATAACAACTGAATTTCTCAAGAAGCTTTCTGTTTGAGATTTTGTGTCTTATAGAGCAGATTTAGCTCCGGCCGAGTTTGATCGAATTTCTGACCGCACCTGAATCGTATATGAAAGGTCGGTGTCGGCAGTGAAAAACTCCCAAAATCCGATAAGATCTGAAGAATGATCGATAATTTCAAAATTTTATTTTCTTATTTTTCAATAAATTACAAAAGGCAACTAAGGTTTCTGCGAAAATAGATTTGTTTTTCGTTCAATTATTTCGTATATTTGTATTCAGAAGTTCATTCCAACAGTTTCTCATAGTGCTTTTGTCTGGATGGCAAACAGGCCGAAAATCCCGCCGGTAAGGGAAAAAGCATGGTTCGGAGTGAGCTTTGGCGAAAAGGGGATTGCGGGGCGAGTTTGCAGTTTGCAGTTTGCAGTTTGCAGTTTGCAGTTTGCAGTTTGCAGTTTGCAGTTTGCAGTTTGCAGTTTGCAGTTTGCAGTTGACAGTTTGCAGTTGACAGTAAGCAGTAAGCAGTAAGCAGTAAGCAGTAGTCCAGTCTGGGGTAAGTCCTTTACTTCAGGAAGATCAATAGCAGTGGATAGTGATTAGTGGCCAGTGGCCAGAGGTTTCAGTGAAGTTGACGACTTCAGTGGAACGGACTCTTAGTCCGTGCTGCGGAGTCGACTTCGTCGGACGGACTAAGAGTCCGTCCGACTGGAGAAAGTCTCTGTGCCGACTCAGCTGCAATTCTCTGCTAACGACTAAAGACTAACGACTAGCCTCTACCAGCTACCAGCTATCAACTACCAGCTTCCCCTTTCCGTCAGTTCTTTGACAACTTAGAAAATATCACTGATAGACGATCTGTCTTTCATCTTCCATATCGTGAATGCCACGAAGCATGACTTGGAGGCCTTCGTCGATTCCGGTGATGCGTAACCCTAGTTCGGTCTGAGCTTTCAGTGTAACGAAGGAGCTATGGCGCGGGCGATCGGCACGCGTTTCGGAAGCAACGAAAGGAATGGGAATGACCAGTTCGGGATTAAGATGAAAAGCTGTTGCGATGCGTTTGGCAAATTCGTAGCGCGAGATCATCTCCGGTCCTGCGATATGGTAAATACCATTCTTCTTATACTCGACAGCACGGATAACAGCGAGAGCAATATCATCGACAAGAGTCGGCGGAGCATAGAGATCGGTAAATGCTTCGAACGTCTCGTTGCGAGTTAATGCTTTGATGACGTTGATGGCGAAGCTCGGTTTGCGATGGACTTCAACTCCATAGAAGAATGCGCCTCGCAAGATGCAATGATTGACTCCGGAGCTGCGCAGGGCATTCTCGCTGGCAAGCTTTGTCCTGCCATAGTAGTTAAGCGGGCTCGGCACTGCATTCTCGGCATACGGAGTTCGCGTACCATCGAATACATAATCGGAAGATATATGCACCATCCGTGCATCGGTCTTTCGGGCTGCTTCGATAATGTGCTCGACGGAGCGGACGTTCGTCTTCCAGGCAAGTTCGCGGTCGTGCTCACATCGATCGACATCGACAAGACCTGCACAATGCACGATGACATCGGGCTTATACAAGGCGATCGCTTCTTTGACTTCGTTTCTCTCCGTTACGTCGAGCTTCTGGTAGGCAAGTACCTGCGGCTCGTCGGCAACATCGTCGAAGAGAAGTTTCTCATCTCGGGCGGTGACGATCAGGTCGCAATGCGTTTCATCGAGGAATGTGCGAAGCACATGCTGCCCGAGGAAGCCGTGAGCGCCCGTGATAAGAACGATATCGCGGTGACGGATCTTCATGAGAGCGGCTGGTAAGAGATCATTATTCTTTTACTAATGCGCGAACGTCGGTGCGAACGCCATCGATATAAAGCTCGCAGAAGTATCTTCCTCCCGGCACTGAGCCGAGTGGGAGCCGCATCTGGTGATCTCCGCCGCTCTGCATTTGCGCAGGAGTAGAGTAGATCTCGCGTCCGAGCACATCGTGAACCAGAAGCTTCACCATGCAATCGTGATCGAGAGAATACACCATCGTTGTTGCATCGGTGAATGGATTCGGATAGATCGCCGCGAATGAACCTGCATGCGGATGACTGACTCCGCTCGAAGTGCCTGTAGGCCCATCGACAAGAGTAAGCCTCAGGATCTTCGAAGAGTTACCCGAGTTCAGAACCGTGACCCAAACGTTCGTACCACTGGAGCGGGGATCGTACTCGATGCCGCGAACATTCGTCCCGGAATTCGTACCTTCTTGCACAAACCACGATCCAACCTCTGCGCCATCATCACGGCTCAGGCGAAGGATGTAACTATCGTAGAGAGTTGCGTTCGCTTCCGTGCCCTGGAAATCCGTCCAGGTGTGAAGTATTTCGTTGCTTGTCGGATTATAGGTAATGCATCGTGGCCCGAATGCAGCTCGGCGATCCAAAGCGAAGTCGCCGTATGCAACGGATGGGTCGCTCTTCTTGACGATGTGAATCACATTGTTATTACGATCGGCAAGGAAGAGAGAATCGCCGCTTACATAAATGCCGGTTGCATATTGGCAGGGAGATGCCCATTTATGGACGATGCTTCCTGTCGTTGTGATCTCATAGATGAAGGTCTGGCTGTTATCCTGTCGGGTCTCGTGTACGAAAAGATGCTTCGTGCTCGGATCGTATTTTATTCCGGTAAAATATCCTCCGCCGCTGACACTGATCGAGCCGGTTCTCGCACCGGAGTTCGGATCGATCTTGTAGATCTTCGTGTCGGGGTTTGTTGCTGCCGTGGTGAAATTCGTTACCCAAAGTACGTCATCATCCTTATCGTAGGCAAGATCGTACATGTAGAGTGGCTGCTCGCTCAATGTCGTCATGGTCGAGCCGGCCGGACGCGTTCTGATACGGAAGCTTTGTGATTGCAAGATATCCGAACCTGCAGAAACTCGGATGAGAGCATTTTCCGTAGCAACATAATTGACCTTACCGATGGTATATCCATTGCCTGAGGCCGATTGAGTGATCACACTCCAGGTCGCTGCGTTATCGGTGCTGATCTCGATCTTGATGTTGTTCGGAGCGCTGATGCCGTACCAGCCGACTTGCGCCGGTTCACCATTATACCAAACGTTCGAGATCGTCGGAGTGGTAATGGCGGAAGCGGTAACGGACATTGGTGCTTCCCACATCGATCTTCCGTGCGTTCCGGCACGTAGGACCCGATTGGTTTTGTGGAAGGCCAGATCGGTTACGGCAACATTCGGAAGTCCGCTTCCATAGGGCATCCAATTAAGGCCGTCATCGGGAGAGAAGAATACTCCGACATCGGTGCCGACGTAAAGATTTGTCGGATGCTGATCGTCAACAACAATGGCATTGCAGGATATATCGGGAAGGGTAGAGCTGATATCGTGCCATGTGGCTCCGAGATCCGAAGTCTTCAGCACATGACTGATTCCGAATCCCGAAAGAGCGACGTAAAATGTTTTCGTATCGGTCGGGCTTGCTTTGATCTCAGCAATTTCTCTTCCCGGAAGAGTTGCCGAGCGATCGATAAAGGTGACACCATTATCGATCGATGACCAGATCATTCCACCCGTCGTTCCGACAAGTAATGTCTTGCCATCGCCGGCAGGCGCGATCGCAGAAATGTAGCTTTGCGAAGCAAGTTTCTTCGATCGCCGTGTCCAGCTTGAAGATCCATTCGTCATCACATATAGGAACTGCGACCCGGTATAGAGGATGTGATTCGTCTCATCCTGAACCAGCGGCTTTGTCCACTGAACCGAATCGGTAGAATTGATGCCATTACTGAAATCCGTTTCATTGCCATTGGCAAACCGGCTGACAGCCCATGCAGTGGGACGAATGAAGTAGACGATTCCATGATTCTTGGAATCGACAACAACTGTTCCGCCATCGCCGCCGCCGATCGAACTCCAATCGGCATTGCGACCGCCCGTCAGTGTTCCATTATCTTGATTTCCGGTATAGGAGATATCATCGACCGTTTGATCGATGGCAATTCCGTATGACTCGGTGATCGCAAGGCTATCTTGTTTGACGTCGTACGAACTTCCGCGATCTGTAGAAACTGCAACACCGCCATCGGAGCCGACATAAACGATATCGGATTCGCCTGCAGAAAATGTTGCTGCATGTTGATCGGGATGTATTCCGCCGAACTGGTACGCTTTAGCTACATCATTCCAGGAAGATCCGTCATCTTCGGTTTTCCAGATCGAGATGCCGCCGACAAGTATTGTTAGGGGATCGATCGGATCGCGATGAACGTAGGCATCGTACCATCCCTGATAGTTGCC
>JAUZOQ010000078.1 GCA_030706385.1 Bacteroidota bacterium
AGGCGAAAAAGTTGATGGCGCGAAGGCAGCTACTTCAGAACCTGCAAAGTCCGCTCCCAAGAAAGAAGCACCAAAAGCCGAAGAGGCTCCAAAAACGCCCACGAATTCTAACGAGCAAAAACCGACTGAGGTGAAAGCTCAATCTAAGCAAGAGGCTCCGGCAAAAGAATCTCCGGCTCCTGCAGGAACAGGTCAAGCCGTCGTGATGCCGAAAATGGGCGAGTCGATCACGGAAGGCACGATCTTACGTTGGCTTAAGAAAGAAGGAGATCAGGTTAAGAAAGACGAACCGATCGTAGAAATATCGACAGATAAAGTAGATACGGAAGTCCCGTCTCCCTTTGCCGGTACTCTCACAAAGATTGCAGCTCAGGAAAAAGATACGATTGCAGTTGGTACTACGATTGCATATGTATCAACTGGGGCACAATCCTCTGCGGCCGCTCCACCAGTCGCAACTTCAGCGCCTGCTCCAACTCCGGAGCTTAAACAGCAACCAGCATCTGCTCCACCAAAGACAAACGGACAGGACAGTAAGGCTCCGGCTGCACAACCCGTTGCCGTTCCAGTGCAATCAGTATCTACGCCAGTCGTGAGCAGAGGTAGCGGTAACCGCTTCTATTCTCCTCTTGTGCGCTCCATCGCAAAACAGGAAGGCCTCTCTATAAGAGAACTTGACTCCATATCCGGAAGTGGACTCGGAGGTAGAGTAAATAAAACTGATCTGCTCAACTATCTGCAATCGCCGCGCCAGGCATTCTCCCAAGTCGGATCGGCTGCGAAGGCGAAGACAGCTCCGCCAGGACCGCCTGTGACATTCGCAGAAGATACGCTCGTTCCGATGGATAATATCCGTCAGAAGACGGCCGAGCACATGATCTTCTCGAAGCATACGAGTGCACACGTTACAAGTGTTTGTGAAGTCGATATGACAAATCTCGTCCGATTCCGCGAGAAGAATAGGGACGAGTTCAAGCGCAGGGAGGGAATCAGCCTCACCTATACTCCCATCATGATCACTGC
Source organism: Bacteroidota bacterium (assembly GCA_030706385.1). Lineage (GTDB taxonomy): Bacteria > Bacteroidota > Ignavibacteria > Palsa-1295 > Palsa-1295 > PALSA-1296. The sequence continues at coordinate 1,024 of JAUZOQ010000078.1, forward strand.
CATGATCAAGGCGATCAAGGATTTTCCCTATATCAATTCCAGTGTTGAGGGAACGAGTATTCATGTTAAAAAGGATATTAATTTCGGAGTTGCTGTGAGCATTCCGCCGGCTGAAGGATCCTTACTTCCTCCGGCTCTTATCGTGCCCGTGATCAAGAAAGCGCAGGATCTTGACTATGTTGGCGTGGCAAAAGCTGTTGCCGATCTTGCTAACCGAGCCCGCACCAAGAAATTGAAACCGGATGACATTTCCGGAGGAACATTTACGCTCACCAACCCCGGTATGTACGGCAATCTCTTCGGAACGCCGATCATCAACCAGCCACAGGTTGCCATCATGACAACCGGTGCCATTATCAAACGTGTCATGGTTATGACCGATGAGGATGGGAATGACACCATGGCGATTCGCTCAATGATGTATCTGGGGCTATCTTACGATCATCGCATTATTGATGGTATGTATGGTGTCCAGTTCACCGAACGGGTAAAGTATTATTTAGAGAATTTCGAAGGATAAAGTTTTGGGTATTACCAAAATTTCTGCGTTCCGAAACGGGAGAAGTTCCGGTTCTACTGAATGCGAGCCATTTTCTGCGTATTTTTGCAGCCCGATTCAAACTATTTGCCCGAAAGCGCAGTTCTTGTTGCGACTTTTTGGCTTTTGGCGTGTATATATTGTTGTTGTGTAGATTTCAAGGCACGTACATTTTTCAATAACATTAATGAAAAATCACTTTTTCTCTGGATTATTTCTATTTGCGCTCGCTATTGGAGTATTTTCAGCGTTCGGCTGCAAGGATACTGCTACTGATCCGACCTATGTCGCCCTTGCAGAGATCCGCTTCGCTGACTACCATCAAGTTGAGCCGATTCAGATCTACATGTATCCGCAAAATGCCACGGCTGCAGATTCCGGTTCGAAAACTCCGACCGCAATGACTTACGGAATCGTCACTCCGTATTTCAACGACTTGCCGACAAACCGTACTTCGGGAATGACCTACCACTTAGTTGCCATGAAAGCAGGAACAAGGACTGTTGTGGCAGACGGCTCAGTCACGCTCATGCCGGGCGATAAGAAGACCTGGCTGATCTCCGGCGATGGCGGAACATTCGATGCAACGATCATCAATGATAATCCTCCTGCTAACCAGGATCAGAATTTGGCTTACTTCCGATTTTTGAATGTTGATCCCGACCATGAACCACAGGGACTTACTATCATGGTAGGAGATCCGCTTAACGGAATGCATCTAGCCGATGCACAGCATTATAAGACGGCAAGTGATTATAAGGGAATTCATGTTTCCTTTACCGCTACGACTCCGCCAGTTGCGATCGACACATCGATTACCTTTTACGTTGTCGATCCTTCGAACGGTGCTGTTCTTAGCCGCTTATCGGGTGTCGGACTTGCTGCCGGTACCTATCACACGTTAACGTGGGGAGGAGCAACGGTTCGCATTCCTGATCCGATCACAGGAAATTTGACAGGAAATGACACCGTGAGAATTCGTATCCTCGACGACGATCCGGGTACGGATATCACACTTACTCCGCCGCTAACATTCAAGTATAATATCGTTAACGCACTCATACCGCCGAGCTATCCGAATGCGAACTTCATTGATTATTCTTCAACGGGGCTCAACATTATTCTCAACAATAATACGACATACGATTATCAAGGGGTAATGCCGTTCACCGTCGTTCCTTCTCCAATTGCATCGACTCCGAATGCAGATGGTGCGATCTTCAATTCGGTGCCGGCCACGGCGACACTCGTCGATGTCATGTATTATAAGTTAGTCAAACCTTTTGCCCAAGGCAAGAATCCGAGCGCATTGGATACGATCCTGTTCCGATTCTATGCCGGTTCGCCGCGCAGCTCGATTAAGAGCGATGCGATGTATACGATCGTAGTATTTGATTCGACGAAAAATAGGAGCCCAAAAACGACCGACCCCGATTATTCTGCGCCGTATGATTCTTCTGGTGGAACGTTAACTGTTCCGATACCCGATGTGCCGGTAGCAGGAGCTGCGAGAATTGTGATCGGTAATATGCTCGCAAATCTGAGAACAGGCGCATCGACGAACAAAGGAAAGTTCTATGTTCACGACTCGCTAATAACGAAAGTTACCGTCTTCAAGAGTTATGACTCGAGCATTGTCGTTCCGGCAGGTATGAGTGTCACCATAAAGGCTACGATCGGTACTGATCCCGATTACACGTACACCTTTACTCCTGAGGCAGGTGGTATATATGAAGCTTTCTTGGTCGGCAAACGCGATCATCCGAATCCGGCTTATCATGCACGATTTATCGTGGCACGGGTGAATCCGATTCAATAAGAGTCTCCATTTCGAATATGTAAAAGCCGGAGAGTTCTCTCCGGCTTTTCTGTTACTAAGAACCTATGTCGGAAGATCCGAAGGGCGAAACGCCCAAGCTATCTCAATCTAAGAAGCTGCCGCCGAATGTGATCTGGCTTGGTATTGCGAGCCTGTTCAATGATATGAGTAGCGAAATACTTCTGCGCGCGCTGCCCTTGTATTTGACCGGTGCCCTTGGTGTGAGCACGAGTATTATCGGTCTCATCGAAGGTGTTGCCGAGACTACTTCATCGCTTCTAAAAGTGGTCTTTGGCTGGTTCAGTGATAAATGGAGATCTCGAAAAAATCTTGCAGTCTCCGGTTATTTTCTCTCGGCGATCGCTAAGCCGATACTACTGTTTACTACATCGTGGTTACTTCCATTCGTTTTCCGCGTTATCGATCGCATCGGCAAAGGTGTCCGCACTGCTCCTCGCGATGCTCTCATCGCAGACTCGGTGACACCCGAGTTGCGGGGACGCGCATACGGCTTCAATCGTGCGCTCGATCCGCTCGGCGCAATGCTTGGATCGCTTATTGCAGCAGGCGTTCTTTACGGTATTGGGGGATTTGATAAAGACCCTTCTGCAGGGCTCGATTCCGGAGTATTCAGAACCTTCGTCATCATTGCCGCGATCCCGACCTTTCTGGCAGTGTTGTTGATCGTGTTCTTTGTTCACGAGAAAAAGAAACATGCCCGAGATGCGGCAGCTCCTGTGAAGATCTCGTTTACGGGAATGGGAAGAAGTTTTAATATTTATCTCGTGATCCTCTTTGTGTTTTCCCTCGGATTATCGAGTGATGCATTTCTCTTGCTTCGCGCAAAGACTGTCGGGATAAGTACGGCGGAAATATTTCTGATGATCACATTCTTTAATCTCGTCACTGCAGTCTCGGCTTACCCTGCGGGAGTTCTCTCGGATAAACTCAGTCGCAGGACGATCATCCTGATCGGCTGGATATACTATGCCGTGCTCTACATCGGATTTGCGTATGCTGAGACCTCCTTACATATTTGGATCTTATATGTTTCCTACGGACTCTATTATGGGTTAACTGAGGGTGTGGAGAAAGCGTTTGTAGCCGATCTCGTACCGAAAGAATCTCGAGGCACGGCGTTTGGACTCTTTAACGGTGTGATCGGTATTGCTGCACTGCCGGCAAGTCTTGTAGCAGGTATTCTCTGGCAATCATACGGCGATCATGCACCATTCCTTTTCGGCGGGGGACTTGCGCTTCTGGCTTCCATCATGATGCTTTTTTTCAGAGCGAAAAAGTTTGAGATCCACAAATAGAAACGCATCAGGTTTGGATCACTCCCGGATTGAATTTGGGAATATCGGGATTATGGCTTGCCATCTCGATTCCTAAAGAGATAATCTCACGAGTTTTTCTCGGATCGATGATGCCATCGGTCCAAAGCCTTGCAGCTCCATACAATGCTCCGGTTTGATCGTTATACCGGTCCTCAATTTCTTTCAGCATTTCCTTCTGCTTCTCCTCAGTGATCGTTTCACCTGTTTTTTTCAATGAAGAAAGCTTGATCGAAAGCAGAGTCTTCGACGCTGCGGCTCCGCTCATGACGGCAAGTCTTGCCGAGTGCCAGCTAAAGATCAGTCTCGGATCATAGGCTTTGCCGCACATGGCATAATTGCCAGCGCCATAGGAATTGCCGGTGATGAAAGTAAATTTCGGAACAACGGAGTTGGCAACAGCGCTTACCAATTTGGCTCCATCCTTGATGATACCTCCGTGCTCACTGCGCGAGCCAACCATGAAGCCGGTCACATCTTGAAGGAACACAAGAGGAATCAGTTTCTGATTGCAGTTCATAATGAACCGGGCAGCTTTATCTGCTGAATCGGAATAGATCACACCACCGACCTGCATTTCACCCTTTGCATTTTTGACGATCTTCCTCTGGTTCGCAACGATGCCTACTGCCCAGCCGTCGATGCGAGCATATCCGGTAATGATCGTTTTTCCATACTCGGCCTTATACTCATCCATTTCCGAATTATCGACGATCCGGCTGATGATGTCATAGGTGTCGTATGGTTTGGTAGTATTGGGAGGAAGAATTGCCAGGAGATCATCAGCGTCAAATCTTGGAGCAACCGGCGATATCCTGTCAAAACCCGCTTTTGGCTTCTCGCCAATTTTCGAAACGATCGATCTGATCGTTTCAAGACAGACGTTATCATTCGGCATCCTATAGTCAGTTACTCCCGAAATCTCCGAGTGTACCCTCGCTCCGCCCAAAGACTCGTTATCGATCCGCTCTCCGATCGCCGCTTCGACAAGTGCGCTTCCGGCAAGAAAGACGTGTCCGGTATTCTCCACGATCAGGGCTTCATCGCTCATGATGGGCAGATAGGCGCCTCCGGCAACGCAAGGCCCCATAATGGCTGCGATTTGGACGATTCCTAAAGAACTCATAACGGCATTATTTCGGAAGATGCGGCCGAAATGCTCTTTATCCGGGAAGATCTCATCCTGCATGGGTAGGTAGACTCCGGCGCTATCTACTAGATAAATAATGGGTAAGCGGTTTTCGATAGAAATCTCTTGAGCCCGCAGATTTTTTTTGCAGGCCATGGGAAACCAGGCCCCGGCCTTTACCGTAGAATCATTAGCAACGATGATACAGAGTTTACCACTGATTCTACCCACCCCTGTGACAACTCCGGCCGAAGGTGCACCACCTTCATTCTCATACATTCCATGGGCTGCGAAGAGGCCTAATTCCTGGAATTGAGAACCGGGATCGATAAGTAGTTCGATTCGTTCGCGTGCTGTCAGTTTTCCTTTTTCATGTTGTTTGGCAATGTTCTGTTTACCGCCACCAAGCTTAACACTTTCCTCGAGATTCTGCAATTTGCGAAGCTCGTTAAGGTGATAATCAAATGTTGCGGCCTGTGGAAGAGCCGATCTATCAAATGCAGTGCCGATCTGAAACATTTTCGAGTTTATTGTGTCTTTGTTTAGGGATAGCAACATAGTATCGGTTGATTAACACATTTGGCATAGAGTTTGTTAGCGACGCCTTCAGATTGATGGTAAAAGGACACTATTCTGATTTTTCCGGTGTTTTCAAAAATCTTGTATTTTTCATATCTTTAGCACTATAATGAGCCGTATTACCGTTGTTTTCGGGTTAGTTCTTTGCCTTTTCTCCGCTGCACTTGCTCAGGAGAGCACTGTTAGCATGCCGGATAATGATTGGGGAGAACATCAGAATTTGGAGGCTCGCGCTGCCTATTGGCGAGCTATTGAAATGTCTGGTCCTGATACGAATATCGCCGAAGCACGTCTTCGCGGATACAATCAGTTTATTTCCATTCCGCGCTCGAAGAAGATGATGGTTCAATCCGTCACGGCCTGGGAACAGGTTGGCGGTTCGCAAGCCGAGAATCCGAAGAATACACAAGGAAGCGTAAGTGGTCGCCCGACCGGAATCGCTTTTGATCCAAATAATACTCAAATCATCTATCTCGGAACATCCGGCGGCGGATTATGGAAAACCTTAGATGGAGGCTTGACGTGGACCAATCTCAGCGATTCCTGGAGTTCGTACGCAATGGGTGGAGTCGCAGTCGACCAGACAGACGGAAGAACAATTTATGCATGTACCGGCGATCTCTACGATCGTCCCGGTGACGGATTCTATAAGTCAGCTGATGGAGGCATGAACTGGACGCACATGGCAACGGCGAGCACAGTAGGTTCACAATGCAACCAAGTTCTGATTGATCCGCAGGTTAGTTCAACAGTTTTTCTGACAGGGACTGATGGTATTCGCAGAAGTACAGATGGCGGCGCAACCTGGAAGAAGATCCTTTCGATCGGCGGAGTAACGCACATGGTGATCGATCCGACGAATGGGCAAAATCTTTATGCTGCCGGCGGCGGAGTAATTCGTAAATCAACCGATGGCGGTACGACCTGGACATCGGGCGATCTTGCCGCTAATATTTCAGGCAAGTATACGATCACTCTTGGTATTTCGAAGAAAGATGTTTCGAAGATTTATGCCAGCATTGGCAGCTCCTCTACAGGTGGCTCTTTAGGCGTAGCTCGTTCGGATGATTACGGCGATACTTGGACTTTGGTCTGGGATAACGACAACTACATGTCCCGCCAGGCATTTTACGACAATGCCTGTGCAGTAAGTCCGAATAGTGCTACCACGGTAGTCGTTGGTGGACTTGATATCTGGAATTCGACAAATGGTGGAGCAACATTGAACCAGCGGACACAATGGACATCTGCTTCTACTTCCAGCAATTTTACTCATGCCGATATACATGTGCTCGCATATAGTCCTACCGGCATTCTCTATGCACTCACAGACGGTGGAGTTTTCTCAAGCGCGAATAACGGCGGATCATGGCAACAGTCGAAAAATGATAAGCTTTCTACGATGCTATTTGTTGGAGGAGATGCGGCTTCCGATTTTTCCTACGTTGTTGGCGGAGCCCAGGATAACGGCATTAATCGTGCAGTTGAAAACGCTCCGGTATTCGTCCAAACACATGGCGGTGATGGTGGGCGTTGCTTTATTTCGCAGCCGGATAATCAATTCGTCTATTCGACGTACATCAATGCCTCACTACAGAAATCTGGCGATGGAGGAAATTCCTGGAACACCGGCGGAAATCCGGGCGACCCTTACAATATTATACCGGTCGATAGCCGACTGCTCTCAGAGGGTGTTCCGTTCTACATGACGTACGATGTTTGCGAGACCGATGGTGCGGTGGTAACGATCTGCGGCGGAACGAACGTCTATTACTCGAACGACGGAGTCAATAGTCTCTATCCGATTACCAAGAACTCTACGATCTCAGGCGGGCCGAAGGCCGTTCATGCAGCCGATGCCGATCCGGCTGTCGTATATGTCGGTGGAAATACGCAGTTCGTGTATGTTTCTCAGGATGTAAGCAGCCTTGATAATACGGTGATTACCTGGACGAAGTCTACGACGAAGGTCGGAGTAGTTTCTGGCTTTGTCACCGATCCCAAAGATCCGAGCAAAGCCTGGTGTGTTGTTTCCGGATTTGGCGGTAAGCATTTCTGGAGATCGACAGATTTTGGAAAAACATGGGATGCGCCGGCTACGAACCTTCCCGATCTTGATGCTTCGACCATTGCTCGCGCTCCGAATGGCGATCTTTTCATTGGGCATACATATGGTGTCATGCGTTCGCTTGATAACGGCGTCACATGGGAGGCACTTCGCGACGGATTCCCACTTTGCCAGGTTACCAAACTTCGCGTTCGCGGAACGTCGAGCCAATACCTCTTAGCCACGACATATGGTAGAGGAATGTTTCGGATCAACATTAATAATCTTCCTCGCACCATTATTAATTCCGGCGTAGCGCAGGCAAGTTCGGGTTCGAACATGCCCGCGATCACTTCGGTCTCTCCGAATCCCGTTCAGGCAGGCAATCACGCTTCGATCGCATTCCGCCTGGCAACTGAAGGAAATGTGACGATCGTCCTATACAATGAACTGGGACGTGAAGTCAAGACCGTTCTCAAGGAATTCCGCCCGCAAGGTGAGCAGACTGCTCAGGCAGATCTTACCGGCCTTGCATCAGGAGCCTATTATGCCGTTCTGACGACTGACGGTCATGCCTTGACGCAAAGATTCGTAGTGACGAAATAAGGCTATCAAGTCTCAAAAGTATTGTTCTTAGAAGGAGCGGGTTTACCGCTCCTTTTTTATGTTTGTGGAGATGCGAAGCGCCCGCCATGAAAAAAAAATTAAATGGTTTCGCTTGACTGTCAGAATACTGTGATGACTATAACTTGTTATAAAATAATAAGATAAGGGATCCGGGATGAGGTGATTGTGCTAGGGCAAGGATTTGTGACCTATTTTTTTCTGTAACATATTGCCCCCCTTGGGGTACTTATATATGTGCGGGACGATACACCGCCGGACAATATCACAGTTCACGTTTCGAATTTAACATATTTTATAGTCACTCAAAGAACATTTGATACGATTTCTCTACTGCAAGGTTGACTTCGGCAGAGGCACAATAGAACGAGAGAGGAGAGCAACTGACACATACAGCTTGGCCTCACTCTTTATGAAAAGGGTTCGCTCTTTGTGCATCATCCGGAGTCGCCGGGTAGAGATTGTTTTCGAGAATCCATCAGCATCGTATCATCTTTTTTGAGGACTATAATTATGCAAACCATACAACCCCGCAACGGCCTCTCCAAATCTCAGGAGACATTACCCCCATCTATGCTCGCAAATGACTTGCCGGGCGTACGAAACAGTTTCAAGGAAGGTACTTCCAATCCACTCGAAGGCCTATTGACTGACGAAGTCTACATGCTCCTTCGATCCAATGATCTTCTCAATGAGAAGTCATTACGCGATTACGTTATTCGCCAAATGTTCCTTCGGCTCAAGAATGACGGAGCCATGAAAACTCATGAGGCGATAAAAGCGCTTACCGATATGTATCCCTACTTACAGTTCGATACGATCAGGAAGATCGTCTACCGCGTCTATCCGACGAGCACGAGAAAATCCATGATGTGATTAGAGATGAGGCGGGGATTCTTATGAATAGCCGATCAGTGAAAGACCGGACTTCACATAATCCCTCATTAGGGTTCGACAACGATCTTCGATCGTTGTCCGGCCTGGCTTACGAAGTAAATGCCTGGATCAATATTGATCGGTACTTGGATGGAGCCATCAGCCGAGGGTACAGTAGGAATAACTCTTCCCAGGATATCTGTGAACTCCGCATGGAATCGGGAGGCCGGCATATGAAGAACGGCGCCGCGACGGACTGGATTAGGATAGGGCGTATCTGCGGGAATATCTTGACTGCTTACGCTTTCGGGTCCGGCAATAACGGGATCTAAAATTTCAAGGTCATCAACACCGGCCTCTACGAGTGCAGCAATGAAATCGCTTGCGATGAATCGGATCTTGACTGCTGAAGAAGGCGTAACGTAATCCTTAACCAGGAAGGAGACCTCCGTCCAGCCATCTGTGCTATTGCTTGTCAACTGAAGCGGTACCCAGCTATTGCCATTGTCACTGGAAATATCAACTTGCCACTGAGGGATTCCGGCATTCTGACCCTGGTCATTCGAATAGTAATACCAATATCGCACAAACGGAGATCGTAGCCCGCTCAATTCCAATGCAGGCGTTGTAAGCGTGGTCGCACCGCTATCGACATCATCATATCCGGGGTTGTTATTCCCTGAAGGATCCACTCTATTTCCTGTTACATAACACATCGTACCTTTCGCCGAATGATCGGTATCCTGTTGGATGTAGTGAACCGGAGGAGTAGGATCATTGAATGTTCCGTGAGGCTTCGCACGAGTCCACAATCCTGTCTTCGCCTGATCCGAACTTGATCGAAGCGACCAGTTATTATCCTTTTCTGCGTCGTCAAAAAAGATACGCCGATATCCTACGGTAAAGGAGTACGGAGATTCTCGAGATGGCGATGTCATCGTATCGTCTTCTGCCAAAGGCGACGTGAGGCTTGCATAATACTTTACGATTGAGCCTGCAGGCAGTTTAGGGATAGCTCCAACAAAGGTGGAGTCATTACTAAACTTCAGCTGCTCATTCTTATACGTCTTGCCGGCATCAGTCGAATAATGAACAAAGACGTTCTCCTTATCCACTGCACCAGTTATGCCATGATAGGTGGCCCGGAGTGATATATCATATGCCTGGGCCGAAGTGTCCTGATCTTGCACTTGGGCAAGCTGCATCTGTACAAAATTCGCAAGCGAAATATTATGAAGTTTGAAGGCAGCAAGGATCTCCTTCAAATGCGGCGTTCCATTCGAGAGATCGTTATCATTGTCATCGGTTACAATGGTTGCGATCAGTGTATTGGAGAATGCATCTTCAAGCGGGAGAGTATCCGTAATGCCGATACCATCGGGCATTTGATACTCCATAAAATGAAACAAATGTTGCGCAAGGTCATGGCCTATCGTTTTTCGCAGATCCCAAAATGCTCCGGAAATGATCTCGCCGCTTGCATGAATATCGGGGCTTATATCGCGGGGCCATTTCTTCGTATTATCGCAGGAGCGGATGATCTTGTTATTATTACCAAAGAAGCCGATACCGATGCGCGGATCGTCACGAATAAATGCGCTATTGAGATCGGCAAAACCTTCTCCGAGCGAGCCATCGACGATGTTCCAATCAGCTCCGGCAGCTTGCTGGTAGCGGGCATTGGTGACCCTGTGCCCGTATTCATGGTAGACTACATCGGAGACTTGTCCGGTATTGGAACAGCCCCCGCCGGCATTGAAAAAGTTAAGTGATGTATCGTTTGGAGTATAGTAGGCATTGCACGCTGCATCGATATCGATATTGACTTTCATGTGCTGATCGATATTGACAAGTTTCTCATCGATGCGCTTATCTGCCAGATGTGCAAAAGCTACTGAATAATAAGCGTCACGTTCGGTTTGGTCGGAGTTTGAGTCATCCCAAAGAATATCGGCATTACCTTGTAAGATCGTCGTGCTCAATACACTATTGGACTTGAAATCCTGACGGAGTATGCTCAGGAGTTTACTATCGAATGACGTTTGGATCGCCAGCGGATATGTAGCAGAAAGGAAACTCCAGAACCCATTTGAATCTGCCTCAATCAACTTTCCATTCACGGATATTACGGCGTGGGGTAAGCCGACCGTTGTCAAAGTATCAAAAGGCGTATGCAGATGGACTTTGGCTAAGACGCGCCCGCTGATGCCAGCTAAGGGTGCATAGTTGGCGGGATCGGCTACAGGAATTGTAAATTCGCTTCTGGTGCCTCTTGGATCGGTCTCTTGTGTATCTTCAATGATCTCATGTTCGACCAGGCTTTTTTTCTCAATGAGCTCGCAAGTAGTAGCGTCGAATGTTAATCGCCACATCTCATGCATATCGGGCTCGGATGCAACAATCTCATAGCAAAGCCTGAGCGAAGTGGTCTTCTGCTCATCAACAAATACGAGATTCGGTCCCGACTTGACCTCTGAATGTATACCAAGCAGCATTCTTGTCTTCGGAATTATCTCATTTCGATCGATAGAGGCACGAGTTACATTTGGTTCTTTCGGCGGAATATTGTTGCGGATGAGCATCACCTTTCCGGAGAGGGCACCGATGTTCATCCGAAGAAAACGCTCACGGAGCGGGACTCCGGCAAAAGAAGCGACAAACGAGGAAATCCAGGTATTGCCGGCCCGAGTCGTGCCCGCCTCTGAGAGGTAGGCTGTTTGTGAAATCGATAATACGTTTGAAGATGCGAACCGAGCCTGACTGAGCGCAAATTCCTTCACTTTTGTTTGATTGTCACGCTCGAAAGGAGAAACAGAAGAGAGTTCTGCAGAGGGATTGACGGTGATGATCGCCGGTGTCTTATTTGCACCGATGCGAAGCAGTGAGTAGGCGTTGTTCGTTTTTCTCGCAATTTCGGTAGCTACGGAGTGAAATTCCTTTTGGGTAACGGTTTGTCCACTCGCCTCATGCGAGCAGAAAACCATGGAAATTATCAGAATACCGAGTAAGCCGAAGAAGATAAAGTCTCTTCTATTCATCTGTATCTCATGTGATAGCTATATTATAAAGATACTGGCGTCTCAAATAGTTGCATTCTGAAATCGCGAAAATAATTCGGGATTTCACGCAACTTTTTTCGATTTAAGGGGTTATTCTAGTACTATTTCGTTCATTTCTTGAAACGAAGGAGGGATCTGTCTATTTATTTTCAATACTATCCTATGAAAAAAATTGCTATAATTGTTTTTCTTTTTGCCCTGACATTCGGAGTAAAAAGCTCTTTTGCACATAATGAAGTAGTGACGAAGGCACTAAAACCTGTTCCGCGCACACCAGTTACGGCACCGTTCCTTTTGCCCCAGAAGTTTATCCAGATGGGCAGTCATAACGGCACACTAGCCGCTACCGAAACCTTATCGTATTATAATATTGACCCCAATGATAATACTACCTTTCTGTACATGCAGCTGCCATACTATTTTAGCGATGGAGCAGGACTATATGCCTACGGAGAGCGGTTCACATCGCTTACCATGAAATCGTTTACCGTTGATAGTTTTACTGTTACTTTAGGTGCGACGAATTTCGAAGACCGTCCGGGTAATAAGATCCTATTTACGTTGAGGAAGAAGTTGGTACAATCCCCTCCGCCCCCGAATATTTTTCCGGCATTTACCTACATTGACTCAGCGGTATTATTGCCATCCGATTTGCCGCCGAGCGACAATGCAACGACCTTTACCTTGCCGTTCCTGAAGAAAGTCAAAACGAAACTCTCCAGCACGAGCCCTGACTTTTGGATCTTTGCCGAGCTTCCCGATACAGTCGGTAATAATCTTAGCATGCTTGCCGATGCAACGACTGATGATCCGGCAGCTCATAATATTACACCACGTCCCGACGGGGACCGGTCGTATGATTATTTCATCAGAAATGACACTACTTACGTATCGTTCCTTGGCGGCACATTCCAAGATCTCGCGGGTGGTGTATTATACAATCAAATGGCGATCACCGCTTACATCAGTGGCACGAGCCTTGGTGTCGATGGGGCTCAGCTTGAAGGCAATGCTCTCGCTCAGAATTATCCTAACCCATTCAATCCTTCTACTGCGATCAGATATTCATTGCAGAAAGAGGCTCGCGTTTCGATCAAGCTCTACAATGCCTTGGGCCTTGAAGTAGCAACGATCCTCGATGCGAACGAGGCAATGGGCGAGCATGAAGTCAACTTCAATGCCGATAACCTTCCGACAGGTACGTATTTCTATACGATGCGCACCGGATCGTTTAGCCAGACGAAGCGGATGGTTCTTTCCAAGTAATCTTCTTACAATATTAGAATTAGTAGAAAAGGCAGTCATTGCGACTGCCTTTTTTCTTTAGCGTAATTTTGCAGAATAAGCAACGGGCGGCATAATGAGCTGCTGTGCAGATCAAATACATGAGCAAGAAAAAAATCATTCGTAAAGTTTTACCGACTGCTTCAAATTTTCTGGCGCTTCCGGCGGAAGTATCGGGCTATGAAAAGAGCAAGATCGTCATCCTTCCTGCGCCGTATGAGAAAACAACAAGTTACGGTGGCGGTACAGGCAAAGCGCCGGCTGCTATCATCAAAGCTTCACAATTTGTGGAATTCCTTGACGATGAATTTTTCCACGAGCTCTGTTTCGAACATGGTATTGCCACGCTGCCACCGATCGCTTATGGTAAATCATCAGGCCGTTCGGCCCTAAAAATCCTTCAGAATGCCGTCAAGCGCGAGATCGAAGCAGGGAAGTTCGTCGTTACGATAGGCGGCGAGCATACGATTTCCACTGCTCCTATTGCTGCCCATCATCCGGAATATCCCGAGATGTCCGTACTTCATTTTGACGCGCATTCAGATCTTCGGGAAAGCTATTCAGGCACTCCATACAGCCATGCATGCTTTATGATGCGAGTTGCCGATGAAGTTGGTTTTCCGATGAACCGCGTCGTTCAAGTAGGGATCAGGGCTCAGTGCCGGGAAGAATATGACTTTATTAAGGAATCCGGAATCCACACCTTCTATGCAACGAATATTCGTCGCGGTAAACACGGCAGCAATTGGCAGGCAAGTGTGGCCAATACATTACCGACGAATGAAGTCTACATTACTTTCGATGTCGATTACTTCGATCCAGCCATCATGCCGACAACCGGTACTCCTGAGCCTGATGGATTCTTGTGGAATGAGACGATGGAGATATTCAGAGAATTACGAAAAGCCGGGAAGAAGATCATCGGCTTCGACGTCGTCGAACTTTCACCAGATCCGAAGCAACAACATGCGACATACTTAGTTGCCAAGCTTATATACAGAATGCTGAATTTCGCTTTTGCGTGAGGTTAGCTCAACTAGAACAAGAGGGTCAGTCACAGCTCCGACTAATCCATTAATCCGACGAATCCGAGTTCCGACGATTACGCCTCCACTAAATGTGCCGGTCTCTTGACCTTTACTTCGTCCCAATGATGGCAAGCAGCCCAGTGTCCGGTTTCATGTTCGATCAGGCGCGGCTCATCGGAAATACAGAGAGGGGTTGCGTACGGGCAGCGCGCTGCATAATTGCAACCCGGAGGATAGTTTGTCGGCACAGGTACCGTGCCTTCGATCGTCATTAGCCGATCAGATTCAATGTTGAGTTTTGGAATCGAGCCTAAGAGGCCGACGGTGTAGGGATGAAGAGGATTGTAATAGATCTCATCGGCATTGGAATACTCGACAATGTGTGAAGCATACATGACAGCCACCTTATCTGCCGTTTCTGCAATCACTCCGAGATCGTGCGTAATGAGGATCACGCCCATTCCGAGGCTTTCCTGAAGCGATTTGATTAACTCTAAGATCTGTGCCTGTACCGTCACATCGAGCGCTGTAGTCGGCTCATCAGCGATGAGGATGGAAGGATTGCAAGCCAGAGCCATGGCAATCATGATGCGCTGTCGCATACCACCTGAGAGCTGATGGGGGTATTCCCGGTAGCGCTGCTCAGGAGCAGGAATGCCGACCTTCTTCAGCATCTCAATGGCGCGGCTCTTCGCCTCTTCCTTCGAAACTTTCTCGTGAAGCAGGATCGATTCTTCGATCTGGTTGCCCACGGTGAAGACGGGGTTGAGCGAAGTCATCGGCTCCTGGAAGATCATGCCGATCTTATTACCGCGGATCGAGCGCATTTCCTCTTCCGAAATCTTCAGCAAATCTCTTCCTTCGAAAAGTATTTCTCCGCCTACGGTCTTTCCCGGAGGATCGGGGATCAGGCGCATGATCGAAAGGGCAGTCACGGATTTTCCGCAGCCCGATTCACCGACCACGCCCAAAGTCTCTTTCGGGTCGACGGAATAACTTACATCATCAACAGCTTTTGATACGCCGTCATCAGTGAAGAAATATGTTTGAAGATTTTTGACTTCCAGTAGTGCCATGATCAATTACAAATTAACAATGTACAATTTACAATCGTAGGGGCACGCTGCGCGTGCCTTTTATATGGTAATAATAAATCTAACGAGGGCAGGCCAAGCGTGCCCTTATAGTTTAGCGTTTTAGTTTCGGGTCAAGTGCGTCTCTGAGCCCATCTCCGAAAAGATTAAACGCAAAAACAGCCAGCATAATCGCAAGAGCCGGATAGATTGTTAGCCCCCAGTTCGAGCCTGCTGCAATGAAGCCATAGCCGTCGTAGATCATTTGCCCCCATGTCGATGTAGGCGGTTGCACGCCAAGGCCGATGAAGGAAAGCGAAGCCTCATAAATGATCGCCGTAGCGAATCCAGCGGTGGCGATAACGATGATCGGCCCCGTTGCATTCGGCAGTACATGCTTGAATATTGCCCGCATATTTCCGAATCCCAACGCGCGCGTTGCCTCGACGTACTCCGTTTCACGAAGCGAAAAGAATTGTCGGAACGCTCGTGGAATGCGGCATATCGGTTTCCAGCAAGATGATCCTTGCAGATGTGTTTGCCGAGTACACGGGCAACGAGTACAAGTTTGATCGGTCGCGGGTTGCAGTCCGATTGTTC
>JAUZOQ010000079.1 GCA_030706385.1 Bacteroidota bacterium
AGAAGGCATTGTTTGAGGCGAGCTTTGGCGAGGACAGGGAGTAGGCTGCAAGTTTGCAGTAAGCAGTTTACAGTAGTCCGGTCTGGGGTAAGTCCTTTATCTCAGGAAAAATTCAATAGCAGTAGATAGTAGCTATCCGACCTATATCGGGGGATTCTTTCACTCCGGTTTTTTGCATCCGCAAGAAACCTCCGTTCAGAATGACAGGAAGGGAGCAGTGGCTAGTTGTTAGTGGCTAGTGGCCAGAGGTCTGACTTTGTCGGACGGACTGACCCGCCACGGCGGGCGTCCCACTGTAGAAAGTCCAAGACGTCTACCAGCTACCAGCTACCAGCTACCAACTACCAGCTTTCCCCCTTCCCCGTCAGTTCTTTGACAACTTAACAAAATATCACTTAGCATACTTGCTTAGCAGCTTTTTCGATTCTTTGATGAAAAGCTCTTTTGCAGTGATGCCGTGCGGCGCGAGATCGTCGCGTCGGTAGAGCAGAGTGAGATCGCGCCAGATATCGAGCTGGCTCAGTTCGAGCGGCTTAAGCATCTTCCGTGCTTCGGGATTGACAAGCATGTGGCCATAGATAAATCCGGCATACATGCTTCCGGCAATGATGTTGCGCATGACCGTATAGTCGTTCGTTTCCAGAGCGACTGCAGGTTTTGCCGATATTCGTTGCAGGAATTTCTCGATCGGCTTCCGGAGGCGGTCGCTTTTTGACGGAAGACAGAAAGTGAGGCGAGCAATGTCTTGCTTCGAGATCGTGCGTTTGCGGGCAAGCGGATGATTTCTGGAAACGGCCAGGCGAATGGGGTCGTGATGGAAGATCTCCGCTGCGATCGATTTGACCTTCGGGCTCGGAGCAAAAGCAATATCGGCTCTGCCCGATTGCAGCGCTTCGATCACTTCGCTCTGACTGCCGCTCGTGGCCGATTCGATCGATATCTCAGGGTATGTTTTCCGAAGCTTATCCAGAAGCGGCGGGAATACATCCTGCATGAATCCCTGGCGTCCGGCAATGCGGAGCGGGCCTTGCGTCTTGCTTTGAACGTGAAAATGTCCCAGGATCTCTTTTTCCGAATCCAGAAAGGAGCGAACTGCAGGAAGGATCGACTTCCCTCTTTCGGTTAGCTGCAAACCCTTTCGCGACCGGTGAAAGATGAGAATTCCAAGCTCGCGTTCGAACTGGCCTAGCGCTGCGCTGATCGCCGGCTGAGTCACCCCCAATGCCTCGGCTGCACCGACCATGCTTCCCTCTTCGACGATTGCCAGAATCACTTTTGCATGTTGAACTTCCATTATAGATTATCGTTATATTCTCTTTAAGAAGAATTAATATAATTTATAATAAGCCAACACTGTTTTATGGGTTCGAATTCACCCATTTTGAACTACGTAATATGGCAAAAGTTAAAGCAACATCGAACGGGCATCACATGAATGGCTCAGCCGAACGCAAGACCGGAACAGAAACCGTCAAGCGCGCACTTCCGGCAATGCTCAAAGGCGGCGTCATCATGGATGTCGTGAATGCCGAGCAAGCAAAGATCGCCGAAGATGCCGGCGCCTGCGCCGTCATGGCGCTCGAGCGTGTTCCATCCGATATACGTAAGGATGGCGGTGTGGCGCGGATGTCCGATCCGCAGCTCATTATCGAGATCATCGAAGCCGTTTCGATTCCCGTCATGGCAAAAGCCCGCATCGGGCATTTTGTCGAGGCGCAGATATTGGAAGAGCTCGGAGTCGATTGCGTCGATGAAAGCGAAGTCCTGACCATGGCCGATGAAGAGAATCATATCGATAAGAACCGGTTCACGATTCCCTTTGTCTGCGGTGCCAGAAACCTGGGCGAGGCGCTGAGGCGCATCTCCGAAGGAGCGGCAATGATCCGCACGAAGGGCGAAGCAGGCACAGGCGATGTCGTCGAAGCTGTCCGTCATGCACGATCGATCTTCGGAGCGATTCGCAGACTGCAATCGCTTTCGAAAGATGAACGCTACTCATTTGCCAAAGAGATCGGTGCACCGATCGATCTGGTGAATGAAGTTGCCGATCTTGGCAAACTGCCTGTCGTCAATTTTGCTGCAGGTGGAATTGCCACTCCGGCCGATGCTGCACTGATGATGCAGTTAGGAGTCGATGGAGTGTTTGTCGGAAGCGGAATCTTCAAATCGTCCGATCCGGCCAAACGCGCTGCGGCGATCGTGAAGGCGACGACGTATTATAATGATGCTGCCGTCCTTGCCGAAGTCAGCCGTGGCCTGGGCGATCCGATGGTCGGCCGCTCGGCCAAATCGCTTTCAGAATCGGAGCTGCTTGCAGTAAGAGGTATCTAAGCTTGGTGAAGAAACATCTTCATATCGGCATCCTTGCCTTGCAAGGCGACTTTGCCGAACACGCTCAGAAGCTTCGCGATCTTGGCTGCGAACCGGTCGAGATCCGCCGCGCAAACCAGCTTGAATCGCTCGATGGCCTCATCATTCCCGGAGGCGAATCGACAACGAATGCAAAGCTCGAAGCTGCTGCAAGTTCGTTCAGCTCTTCGGCAACTCCCGAAATTCCGATCTTCGATGCGATCAAGAAGAAAGCTCAAAATGGAATGCCCGTCTGGGGCACATGCATGGGCAGTATCTTGCTGGCAAAGGAGATCGAGGGTTCGGCCCAGGGCAGGATCGGACTCATGGATATATCGGTTCGCCGGAATGCTTTCGGTCCTCAACGAGCAAGTGCGGAGATCCCGCTCGAAATTCCTGCTTTAGGAGATAAGCCCTTCCCCGGTATTTTTATCAGGGCTCCGTTATTCATTAAGGCCGGAAAGAAGGTCGAAGTTCTCTGCACGATCGATGAGGGATTTGTTATGGCCAGAGAAGGCAATCTTCTTGCCACGGCATTTCATCCCGAGATCACTTCCGATGATAGAGTACATCGATTATTCCTTAATATGATCGGTTCTGGAAAATGAAAAACCCCGATAAGATCATTATCAGGGTTTTTGAAAAATACGATCAGCTCGATCTTATTCCTGAGACGGAACATCAGCGACATCTTCGTTCGCTGCTCCAGGAGCTTCTGCAGTTTCAGCAGCCGGTTTGGCTGGCTGAGTCTTGCGACGAGTCGGGCGCGGCTTGGAGACTTTCGTCTTCGGAGTAGTTGTTCCGCTTTCATTCCAATCGACAAGTTCTAAGATCGCCATTTCAGCGCTATCGCCTAACCGGCGGCCAAGCTTCACGACGCGGGTATATCCGCCCGGACGTGCTGCAACCTTCGGTGCGATCTCGGTGAAGAGTGTCTTGAGTACTTCCCCATCCTTAATGTAGCGGCCGATCTGACGGCGTGCGTGAACACGCTGAGCAGAGACAAGCTTCTCATCTCCGGAAAGCGCAAGGGAGCGCTTCGCAGTGGTGATCAGTGGCTCGACATACATGCGGGTCTCCTTGGCTTTCGCCACGGTCGTCTTGATCTTCTTATGTTGAATGAGCGATGTGGCCAGAGCGTTCAGCGTCGCTTTCCTATGCGTTGCCGTACGTCCTAACTTGCGTCCTTTATTACCGTGTCTCATTGAAGTTCTGCCTTTATTAGGTTATCTGCTGATAATTAATGACTGGTTACGGCTTCCTGGCCTTCGAGATATTTATCGACATCCATTCCGAAGTGCAGGCCAAGCTGCTCGACCAAACGTCCGAGCTCATCGAGCGATTTACGGCCGAAGTTACGGAACGTCAGAAGCTCGCGCTCATCCTTGCGGACGAGTTCGGCAATATTCTTGATGTTGGCAGCGCGCAGGCAATTCTGCGAGCGAACCGAAAGGTGAAGCGTATCGACCTGCGTGTTCAAGACGGCACGGATGCGCTCGGTCTCGGTATCGGCGATCGGCTTCGGCGGAAGCTCATCTTCTGGCCCGCCAAAGCGGACGAAAAGATTCACGTGATCCCGAAGCGTACGGGCTGCGAGTGTGATCGCCTCTTCCGGAGTAAGCGAACCATCGGTATCGACTTCCAGGATAAGCTTTTCATAATCGGTCTTCTGTCCGACACGTGTCGGCTCGACACTGAAACGGACATTGACGATCGGAGTGAAGATCGAATCGATGGCGATCGTTCCGAGAGGAGCGTCACCGCTCTTATTCTCATCGGAAGAAACATATCCGCGGCCATGGCCGACGAATAGCTCCATCTGCAGGCGTGCATCTTTGGCAAGCGTGAAGAGATGATGCTCGGGATTCAGGATCTCGATCTCATTAGTAAACTGCTGAATATCGCCGGCTTTGAATTCCTTCGGTCCTTTGATATCGACTAACAGACGGGTCGGAGCTGTCTGCTCGGCGCGGATGCGAACACCCTTCAAGTTCAAGATAACTTCTGCAACGTCTTCGGTCACACCTTTGACGGTTGAGAATTCATGTTGAACACCTTCGATACGTAAACTGGTGAACGCACTTCCGGGAATGGAAGAGAGCAGGATGCGGCGCATGGAATTTCCGAGAGTCGTTCCATACCCTTCCTCCAGAGGAGATGCGATGAAGCGGCCGAATGTTTTTGTCCTCGACGATTCCTCAAGTTCAATGCGATCAGGCATTTGTAACGTGGTCATACGGTGTTCCTTATACTTTAATAAATTCGATCAATTAAAAATCAGTGAAAAACCCAAGCACTCCGATTACTTCGAATACAATTCGACGATCAGCTGCTCGTTCGCATTCAACGGAATATCGGCGCGCTCCGGAACGGCCAGGAATGTGCCGGATAGATCTGCCTTGTTCAGCGATAGCCAAGAAGGCACGCCGGAATCTCCGCGCGTTCTCTTGAGCGATTCATGAACGACTTCAAGCTTGCGCGATGCATCCTTCAGTTGGATGACATCTCCGGGATTGAGTAAATAGGATGGGATATTGACAGATTTGCCGTTGACCTGAACATGTCCGTGCAGGATGAGCTGACGTGCTGCCTTGCGAGAAGGAGCGATGTTCAAACGGTAAACGACGTTATCGAAACGGCGTTCGAGAAGCTTCACGAGATTATCGCCGGTAACTCCGCGCATCTGCGAGGCCTTCTCAAAAGTATTGCGGAACTGTGTTTCGAGCATACCATAGGTACGACGAACTTTCTGCTTCTCGCGAAGCTGAATTCCATATTCGGAGATCTTGGAGCGGCGTCCCATGCCATGCTGCCCGGGAGGGAAATTGCGTTTCTCAACGGGACATTTTTCCGAAAAACACTTCGAGCCTTTCAAGAAAAGCTTCTGCTTCTCTCTCCGGCATAGCTTACACGATGGATCTGTATAACGAGCCATATTAAATGATTGAGTTTTTTAGTAATGATACTGCTTTGATCACAGTAGTGTCTTCTGCCTTCGTCCTTCACGATAGCTTTACGCGTGAAGTTTACAACTAAAAAGACAACTCTTATGACAGGCTGTTACGCCTGCCGGAATAAAAAATCAGACGCGGCGCTTTTTCGGCGGGCGGCATCCGTTATGCGGCATCGGCGTGATATCTTTGATCGATAACACGTCAATACCTGCAACCTGGATAGCGCGGACGGCAGCTTCCCTGCCGGATCCGGGCCCTTTGATAAAGACATCGACTTTACGCAAGCCCATATCGTACGCTTCTTTGGCCGCAGCTTCGGCCGATACCTGTCCGGCAAAAGGAGTGTTCTTTCTCGAACCCTTGAATCCCATCTTTCCGGCCGTAGCCCAGGAAAGTGTATTACCCTGCATATCGGATAATGTGACCATGAGGTTGTTGAACGTAGCCTTGATATGCGCAATACCATGCGCCTGGGCGACGATCTTCTTCTTCGTACGTTTCGTACCTGCTGCTGCTGTTTTTGCCACTATCGTTTAATTGATATAAGATTACTTCTTCGCTGCTGCTTTCTTCTTTCCTGCAACGGTCTTTCTCTTACCTTTGCGAGTGCGGGAATTCGTTCTGGTGCGCTGTCCGCGAACCGGAAGGGATTTGCGATGACGGAGGCCGCGATAGCTGCCGATATCCATCAAGCGCTTGATCGCAAGCTGCTGTTCGCTGCGAGCAACACCCTCAACCTTGAATTCGTTGGTGATGATCTGGCGTATCGCCGTTACTTCATCTTCCGTGAGATCGTTGATCTTCTTATCCTCGGAGATCCCAGCTTTTTCTAAGATCGATTTAGCTGTTGCTTTCCCGATACCATAGATATAGGTGAGTCCGATAACGGAGCGTTTGGATTTCGGAAGATCGATTCCTGCTATTCGTGCCATGCGAAAAAATTATCCTTGACGTTGTTTATGTTTTGGGTTTGTCTTGCAAATAACGCGAACGACGCCCCTGCGGACGACGATCTTGCAATGCTCACAGCGCTTTTTTACTGATGCCTGTACTTTCATACTCTATTGCTGAAAAATTTATTTGTAACGGTACGTGATTCGCCCTTTTGTCAGATCATACGGCGAAAGTTCGACAGTCACCTTATCACCATGCAGGATCTTGATAAAATGCATCCGCATTTTACCGCTGACATGAGCTAAGATCGTATGTCCGTTATCGAGTTTGACGCGGAAGGTCGCATTTGGCAGCGCTTCCTCAATGACTCCGTCAACTTTGATAGCAGATTGCTTTGACATTCTTTACGATCTTACACCATGTTTTTGAGCCGCTTACAGCCCGTTGCTAACGTAATTCCTTTAATTTCTGTTCCAAAAGCCATCTGCTATTTGGTAAGAATCTCGCCTCCCCAGGGCCGCACGACGATCGTATGCTCAAAATGTGCGCTTGGCTTGCCGTCTGCCGTTACGACAGTCCAGCCATCCCTGAGGGTCTTAACCCTCCAGGTTCCGAGGTTGACCATCGGCTCGATCGCCATCGTCATTCCCTCCTGAAGCTCGATATTCCTGTAGCCGGGGTCGAATCGCCGAGGTACGTAATTCGGTACCTGAGGCTCTTCGTGAAGATGCGTTCCGATTCCGTGACCGACAAGATCTTTTACGATCCCATAGCCCTGCGATTCACAATAATCCTGAATGGCCTTCGAGATATCATACAATCTTCCGCCCGCTCTGGCGGCCGCAATACCCAAAAGAAGTGAGTCTTTCGTGATCTCGAGCAATTTCGCCGTCTCCGGTGCTATTTCACCTACGGCATAGGTCCAGGCGCTATCGCCAAACCATCCGTCTTTCTCGACACCGATATCGACGGAAATCGTATCTCCGGATTTCAGCGGCTCAGAATTCGGGATTCCGTGAACGACGGCATCGTTCTTGGACATGCACGTCGCGAAGCGAAAAGTTTGTTTCCCGACTTTGTATCCCTTGAAAGCCGGCCTACCGCCTTTGCTGATGATAAATTCGTCAGCCTTATCATTAAGCTCAAGAGTTGTAACACCCGGAGCGATCAGAGACTCGACATACTTGAATGTCTCGTAGACTATGTGAGAACTTTCGCGAATCTTGGCGATCTCTTCTTCGCTTTTGACAGTCTTCTGATGCTCCCACATACACGTTCATGACCGCAAACGGGTCGAAGTTAATTATTCAGATCTTAGAATCCGCCGCCGCCGTAGACTCCGCCTCCGGAAGAGCGTCCTTTGAGCTTTCCGGTTTTCATCAAGCCATCGTAATTATGCATGAGCAAATGCGATTCGATCTGTTGCAGCGTATCTAATGCTACACCAACCATGATCAGCAAGCTCGTACCGCCGAAGAATTGAGCGAATCCCGATGTGACTCCGAGGCCTGTTACGAAAGTCGGTAGAATCGCAATGATCGCTAAAAAGATAGCACCAGGCAATGTAAGATGTGTCAGGATATTATCGATATAATCCGAAGTATTCCTACCCGGACGAACGCCAGGAATAAATCCGCCCTGCTTCTTCATCGTATCGGCAACATCGCGAGGATTGAATGCGATAGCGGTATAGAAGTAGGTAAAGACAACGATCATCAAGCCGAAGATGATAGCATGGCTTACCGAACGGTAATCAAAGAACCGAGCGACACCCATTGCAAAGGGTGAGTTCGGGAAAAATTGGATCAGGGTTGTCGGAATGAACAGAATTGCCTGGGCAAAGATGATCGGCATAACGCCCGCCGTATTGATCCTGATCGGAATATGTTGAGTGGTTCCACCGTAGACTTTTCGTCCGATCACCCGCTTTGCATATTGCACCGGGATCTTACGAATACCCTGTGTGATAAGAACAACGAAGGCGATAATGCCTACAAAGAATGCGATGAGGACAACTTCAACAATGATGTTCTTTCCTGCATCGGTACCAATATCCTTGAACTCATCGAGAAGTGCAGAAGGAAAGCGTGCGATAATTCCGATGAAGATGATCAGTGAAATTCCGTTACCGATTCCGCGTTCGGTGATCTGCTCTCCGAGCCACATCATGAACATCGTACCAGCCGCGAGACAGAATACCGTGCTGATCATGAAAAGAACCGGACTGACGCCATCGGCAACAACTCCGCCCTGCATACTGCGTAAATGGACGGCAACGCCCACTGCCTGCAGTGCACCAACGACGAATGTCCCTACGCGTGTGAGCTGCGTGATCTTCTTTCTTCCATCTTCACCTTCTTTTTGCAGTTTCTGGAAATACGGCACAACACTTCCCATCAACTGAATGATGATCGATGTTGAAATGTACGGCATGATTCCCAAAGCAAAAATAGCGGCATTCTTGAATGCGCCGCCGACAAAGAGATCGTATAATCCGAATAGCGAATTGGCGCCTCCGCTTCCGGCCTGACGCTCAAGTGCATGAACGTCAATTCCGGGAAGAGTAACATGGGCTCCAAACCGAACGACTACCAGAAGCGCAACCGTATAGATGATGCGCTGACGGAGCTCGTCGATCTTGAAAATATTCCTAAAACTATCGGTAAGTCTGCTCATGAGTTAAGATCAATGAAAATTATTCGTAAAAGACCTTCATTACGCTGCAGCAATAGCCTCGATCTTGCCGCCGGCCTTCTCGATCTTGGCTGCAGCGCCCTTTGTAACTTTATGAACCTGAACGGTGATCGGAACGGTAACGTCGCCATTTCCGAGGATCTTCACCGGAGCATGTCCGCCTTTGATCATTCCGATCGAACGCAGAAGAGCCGGAGTGATCGTCTCGCCTTTGGGCAAGCGTCCGGATTTTACGGAATCTTCGAGACGTGAAATATTTACTTCTTCGTATTCGACGCGGAACGGAGACTTAAATCCGAACTTAGGCAAACGACGAGAAAGCGGCATCTGACCGCCTTCGAAACCGAGTTTCCTCTTGTTACCGGAACGTGAACCGGCTCCGTTGGAGCCGCGTGTTGAGGTTTTGCCGTGACCGGAGCCGATACCGCGACCGACTCGTTTGTTGTTTTTGATCGCACCCTTGGCCGGGCGCGGATTCAGATTGAGTGTCATGTGTCTTGTTGTTTACTAACGCGGATATCTTTTTCAAGACGTGTCCGCTCGCATTAAAAAAATTTAGGCCAGCTCTGTCACTTCGACAAGATGCTGCACCGTGCGGATCATGCCGCGAATTGCCGGAGTATCGTTATGCTCGACAACATAGTTCGGCCGACCGAGGCCAAGGGCCTTGATGGTCAGCTTATGATTCTTCAGTGTATCGTTGATACTCTTGGTCTGTTTGATACGGAGCTTCTTCATAATTATTATCCGTTGAACACTTTTGAGAGAGAAATTCCTCTGCGCTCTGCAACCGTCGAGGCATCGCTTAATGCTTCGAGAGCAGACATCGTCGCTTTGACAAGATTATGCGGATTCGACGAACCCTGCGATTTTGTCAGAATATCCTGTACGCCTGCAAGCTCGAGCACTGCGCGAACGCCGCCGCCGGCGATCAGTCCTGTTCCAGGAGAAGCCGGTTTCAAAAACACTTTGCCTGCTCCGAACTTTCCGTTGATCGAATGTGGGATCGTCCCTTTGCGAAGAGGGATCGTCTTGACGTTGCGCTTCGCATCTTCGGTTGCTTTCGTCACGGCGTCCTGAACTTCATTCGACTTTCCTAAGCCGATACCGACATGTCCGTTATTATCGCCGACTGCGACGATAGCATTGAAGCTGAAACGTCTTCCGCCCTTGACAACCTTCGCAACACGGTTAACGGCTACGAGTTTATCTTTGAGGTTGAGCTCAGATGAACGAATTTTTGCCACTGTATTCTCTTTAAATAATTCTTAAAATTGTAATCCGGCTTCGCGCGCACCATCGGCAAGCGCTTTCACGCGGCCGTGGTACAAATATCCGTTACGATCGAAAACGACGGACTTGATGCCCTTCTCTTTTGCAATGTCGGCGATCGCCTTACCGGTCAGCTTCGAAAGCTCCGTCTTCTTTGCTTTCGTCTCAAGATTGCGAGAGCTCGAAGAAGCGATCGTAAATCCTTTCGAATCGTCGATCAGCTGTGCATAGATCGAAGCATTGCTGCGATAGACGACCAGGCGAGGGCGCTCGGACGTACCACGCACGATTCGCTGGATCTGATGACGTCTGCGGGCGCGTCGCTCCGCCTTATCCTGTAAATGTAACTTCGTTGCCATTCTATATCTTCTCTTCTAAAATTATTTACCTGCAGTTTTACCGGCCTTGCGAATGATATGCTCATCGCTGTACTTCACGCCCTTGCCTTTATAAGGCTCCGGCGGTCTGATCGAACGGATCTTCGCTGCAACTGCTCCGACGAGCTGTTTGTCGATTCCTGTAATTGTGACTGTTGTCGGAGTCGGAATATCAATGGTGATATCTTCCGGAGCCGCAAAGATCACAGGATGCGAGAATCCGAGATTGAACTGAACCCACTTCCCTTTCTTCTCTGCTTTATAACCGACACCGACCATCTCAAGCTTTTTTGAAAAACCTTCCGATACGCCGACGACCATGTTGTTGGTGAGCGCACGTGTCAATCCGTGGATCGCACGAGTCTTCTTCTGCTCGTTTGCGCGGGTAAAGGTGATCTCATCCGTTTTGATCTCCGCTGAAATTCCTTCGGGTACGGCTGTTTGAAGGGTACCCTTAGGTCCCTTGACCATGATCACGCCATCCTTCTGAGTGGCAGTGACACCTTTCGGCAGAGTGATCAGTTTTTTTCCGATTCTAGACATAGCTTTTCCTTAAGTATACTTTTTTTCTTACCAAATATGGCAGAGCACTTCACCGCCGACATTCATCTGGCGAGCCTGCTTATCGGTCATCACACCCTGCGGTGTGGAGATGATGGCAATGCCGAGTCCTGCAAGGACACGAGGCGTCTCGCTGGCTTTGCTGTAGCGGCGCAAACCCGGAGTCGAGATGCGCTTCAGGCCGATGATGGCCGGATTGCCGTTGCTGTATTTCAGAGTGATCCGAAGATCGCCCTGCTTATCGTTTTCGATGCGCTCAACGCTCTCGATATATCCCTGCTCGCGAAGGATCTCGCTCATAGCGAATTTGAGATTGGATGCAGGCACGATGACATATTTATGTCTGGCCTTCAACGCGTTGCGTAACCGAGTAAGAAAATCTCCGATAGTATCCATATTTCCTGTAAACCTTCTATTACAATCGTTTGCACTTTTGCCGAAAGGGCGAAAGCATTATGATTACCAGCTCGCCTTTCGGATCCCCGGTATTTTACCATCCAACGCAAGTTCGCGGAAACACATACGGCATAAACCGAATTTCCGGTAGAATGCCCTTGCTCTGCCGCAGCGCGAACAGCGGTTATATTTTCGTGTCGAAAATTTCGGCTCGCGTTTTTGTTTGACTCTTAATGCTAATCGTGCCACTATTTCCTAAAAGAATAATGAATAAAATTATTGAGCCGCTTCGCCTTCGCGTTTGCGGAATGGCATTCCGAACGATTTCAGCAATTCGTATGCCTCTTCATCCGATGTCGCGCTCGTGACGAACGTGATATCCATACCGGTGATGCGCGATACCTTATCGACATCGATCTCCGGGAAAATAATCTGCTCTTTGACGCCGAGCGTATAGTTGCCGCGGCCATCAAACGACTTATCCGGTACTCCACGGAAATCGCGGATGCGGGGAATAGCCGTTGACATAAGACGATCGAAGAACTCGTACATGCGTGCGCGGCGAAGTGTTACCTTGCAGCCGATCGCCTGGTTCTCGCGAAGCTTGAAATTCGAAATGGATTTCGTCGATTTCGTTACAGCAACTTTCTGACCGACGATCGCTTCCAAATCACGAACGGCAGCTTCAAGAAGTTTCGGATCGCTGGCTGCGCCACCGACTCCGATATTGATGGCGATCTTATTGATGCGCGGTACACGATTGATATTATCGTAATTGAAGCGCTTCATCATCGCAGGAATCACTTCCTTCTCGAACTTCTCCTGAAGCCGAGCAGGAACGATCGGTGATGCTTCACCGGCCGGCTGCTTAGACTCTTTTGCTTTGCTATCCCCTTTCGGAGCTTTTGCTTTATCTTTTGCCATTTCGTTCTTTCTTCTATTAATGACGATTTCCGACCGTCATCCCAAAAAATTTATGCTATTGCTTCGCCCGATTTCTTCGCGTAGCGCTCGTACCGCGTCCTACCATCGGCTGACGTAGTGACGTTTCTGCCGATGCGAGTTCTTTCGCTCGTTTTCGGATCGATCAACATGACATTCGAGACATGGACCGGGAATTCGCGCTCGTTGATGCCGCCCTGCTGGTTACGCTGGCTCGGACGTTCATGACGCTTCATGATGTTCACGCCTTCGACAAGCACGCGCTGCTTTTCCTCATAGATCTTCAACACCTTGCCGCGTTTGCCGCGGGATTTGCCGGTGATGACTTCAACGATATCGTTCTTCTTGATCTTCATACAATTTTCTTGCTGCTACTATTTAGATTACTTCCGGTGCAAGAGAGACGATCTTCATATACTGGCGCTCGCGAAGTTCGCGTGCGACCGGTCCGAAGATGCGTGTTCCGCGCGGCTCACCCTGAGCATTGAGCAATACCACGGCATTCTCATCGAAACGAATAAAGCTTCCATCCCTGCGGCGGGATTCTTTTTTCGTGCGGACGATGACGGCTTTCGAAACTTCTCCTTTTTTGACCTGGCCGTTCGGAATGGCAGCTTTCACGCTGACAACGACGACGTCGCCAAGCCCGGCATAACGGCGCTCATGGCCGCCGAGGATACGAATACACCTGACGCGCTTTGCGCCTGAATTATCCGCTACTTGTAAATTCGATTCTTCCTGTATCATCGTTTTGCCTCAAATATCTATAAAATGTGCTGATCGTTACTTCGCGCGTTCAAGAACTTCGACTACGCGCCAGCGCTTTGTCTTCGAAAGCGGACGGGTCTCCATGATGCGAACGGTATCGCCGACCTTCGCATTATCGTTCTCATTGTGAGCGACGAATTTCGTCGTCTTCTTAAAATACTTTTTGTACAGAGGATGCGCAACCTTGCGGACATTCTCGACAACGACCGTCTTCTGCATCTTGTCACTGGTGACTTTGCCGATACGCTCTTTGCGATGTCCGCGAACTGTTTTTTCCGCTGTCTCTTGTGAATCCATCATCGTTGCTTTGTAGCGAATATTATTTAGCTTTTTGTTTCGGTCTCGCGTTCATGCAAGACTGTTTTCATGCGAGCGATATCCCTTTTCAGGGTCCTGATCTGCGCACTGTTCTCCAAATGCCCTGTAACTTTCTGAAAGTTCAGCGCAGTCAACCGGGAAATATTCTCGGAGATCTGTCGCTTGATCTCGCCGTTCTCGCGTCCGCGAAGTTCGGCAGCATGTGTACTTTTCATAAATTTCTTTCTTATTCAATATGATCCGGACGTGTTACCATCTTCGTCTTCAGCGGCAATTTATGCGAGCTTAAGCGAAGCGCCTCTTCTGCCAGAGTCTTGGAGACTCCGCCGATCTCGAACATCACGCTGCCCGGTTTCACCGGAGCAACCCAATATTCGGGAACGCCTTTTCCGGATCCCATACGGGTTTCGGCAGGCTTCTTGGTGATGGGCTTGGACGGGAAAATACGAATCCATATTTTTCCATCGCGTTTCATGGTACGGCTAAGCGTGACGCGAACGGCCTCGATCTGACGAGCAGTGATCCATCCGCCTTCAAGCGCTTTCAATCCGAAACTTCCGAATGCAACCTGAGCTCCGCGAGTCGCTTTTCCGCGAACTCTGCCCTTCTGCATTTTCCGATATTTTACCCTCTTTGGTAAAAGCATTGTATTTCTCTTGCTTCCTTAAAAATTATTCAGCTGAAGATCCCTGTTCCGAACGATCGCCTTCGCGACGTCCGCCTCCGCCACCCGTGCTGCGGCCGCGTCCGCCTCTGCGGCGGCGACGCTCTCCGCCGGCAGCAGATACGATCGGACGGCGATCGCGATCCTCGGCACCATTGACTGCAATATTCGCTGCGATCTGAAGCGGTGTTTCTCCGGTGATATCACCGTGACAAACCCATACTTTGATTCCGATCGAGCCATAGATGGTCTGAGCCCTGCCTTTGGCAAAATCAATATCGGCACGAAGAGTATGAAGCGGAATACGTCCATCCTTATACTGTTCGGTACGTGCAATTTCCGCACCGCCTAAACGGCCGGCGCACATTACACGAATGCCTTCGGCGCCTGAGCGCATAGCAGTCGAAACTGCCATCTTCATCGCACGGCGGAAAGCGATACGCCCTTCAAGCTGCTGCGCGATCTGATCGGCAATAAGCTGAGCGTCGGTTTCGGGCCGCTTCACCTCACTGATAAGGATCTTGACTTCCTTACCCTTGGTAACATTCTTCAATTCTTCTTCAAGCTGGGAGATCTCTTTCCCGCTCTTTCCGATCACTACTCCGGGCCGTGAGGTGTGGATCGTCAGCACGACACGCTTGGTCGTACGATCGATCGTGAGCTTCGAGATTCCGGCACGTTTCAATCTTCCTTTGACGTAGGAGCGGATCAGATTATCCTCTTCGAGCTTCTGCGCGAAATTCTTATCGTCATACCAACGCGCATCCCATGGGCGCGTGACAGCAAGTCTGAATCCTATAGGGTTAGTTTTTTGTCCCAAGGTACTTGAAGTTAAATTGTAAAGAGTAACACATCATGTTTGTACGTAAAATTATTTAAGCAGCGGCTTCGGATTTCTTCGTTGTCTTTTTCCGAGCCGTTTTCTTCGGAGCTGCTGCAGGTGCGGGCGCTTCGGCCTTCTGCTCGGTCTCAGCCTTCACGATCTTTTTTGCTCCGGGCAACCGGTCGCTGACAAAGATCGTCAGGTGATTCGAACGCTTTCTGACACGGAATGCGCGACCCATCGGAGCAGGCATGATGCGCTTAAGCATCGGGCCGCCATCGGAGTAGCACTGGCTGATGAAGAGATCTTCGACATCGATGCCTCGGTTCTCATCCTTGAGCTGGAAGTTCGCGATCGCACTGCGAAGAGTCTGCTCGGCAACGAGCGATGCCTTATTCGTCATGAAGTGGAGAGTTGCAAGCGCTTCAGGCACTTTCTTTCCACGGATATGATCGAGCACCAGGCGCATCTTCACCGGCGAACTCTGAATGTTTTTCTTTTTTGCTACAGCTTGAGCCATTGTAGTCCTTAATAAACTTCTAAAATGATTTATGCAGTTGCCTTCTCGGTTTTGACACCGGAATGGCCGCGGAATGTGCGGGTCGGAGCGAACTCTCCGAGCTTATGCCCTACCATGTTCTCTGTGACATAGACGGGGATGAACTTATTCCCGTTATGCACGGTGAATGTATGTCCGACAAATTCCGGAGGGATCGTGCAATCGCGCGCCCAAGTTTTTACCACCTTTTTCTGACGGGCTTCGTTCAAGACTTCGATTTTCTTGAGAAGCTTCTCGTCGATATAAGGTCCTTTTTTTAAAGATCGTGACATACGTTACTTATTTCGTGCGACGTTTGATGATGAACTGGCTGGATGCATTTTTCTTCTTGCGCGTACGGTAACCTTTTGCAAGTGTACCCCACGGTGACTTCGGATGCTTTCTTCCGCCGCCGGATTTCGATTTACCTTCACCGCCGCCCATCGGATGGTCAACTGGATTCATTGCCATACCGCGAGTCTGCGGACGAATTCCGAGCCAGCGCGAACGCCCGGCCTTACCCCAGCTAATATTAAAATGATCGGAGTTGCCGATGGTGCCGATCGTTGCCGTGCACTCAATAGGCACTTTGCGCATTTCTCCCGAAGGAAGTTTCAGCGTTGCAAAGTCTCCTTCTTTTGCCATGACCTGGCAGGAGTTTCCTGCAGAGCGGGCGATCTGACCGCCACGGCCCGGCTTAAGCTCGACATTATGAATGAAGGTACCGAGCGGCACATTCTTCAGCGGAAGCGAATTTCCCGTTACGATATCGACCTCTGCGCCGCTCGAGATCGTCGAGCCGACTGCCAAGCCTTCGGGAGCAAGAATGTAGCGCTTCTCACCATCTGCATAATGAAGCAAAGCAATACGGCAGTTGCGGTTCGGATCGTATTCG
>JAUZOQ010000008.1 GCA_030706385.1 Bacteroidota bacterium
AATACGGATAGCTGATGAAATTGCCATTGCCGATCGTACCGTAAGGGCTCATATCTTCAATATCGCCATCCTGCCATGCACTGAAGTAGATGGAGAAGACATTCGGATTGTCACCGCGCGCAACAGTCGGATCCATGAGATTCCATGCTCCCTGTGGTTCTGTGCCACCTGCAACATTTTGCCAACCGGCAAGCCACGATCCGTCAAGAACAGACGTGCCCAAGTCGCTATCGGTCTCCTTTGAAATCAGGAGCGTCGGCAATGCCATGCCGTCTTTCCAAAAGAGCAAGGAACCGGATTGAGGAATATAAAATCCCTTTCCGGCCGCCGAGTCGCGATTATAATAGAATCCGGAGAGTGCGCATTCCGCCGTTTCACCGGCATACCAGAGTTCGAAATTGAACGGAACGAGCATATACGTTTCGCCTGATGTCGGATCGGAATTCGGAGTCGAGATCGAACCTGCAACCGTCTTCGGAGTGGCAAGCCATGTCGCTCCGCCATCGTTCGATTCGGATAAGTAGGTCGAGAGATCCGGAGAGCCATAGTCACGATTGAACCATATCACACCGATCTTTCCACTAGGCGATACACGCACCATCGTCGACCACGGAAAAGCAAACCCAAGCGGATCGGCAGTTTCGACTGTTCCGGAGTTCGGACCCGCTTTCCAACCACCCCAGTTTGCACTCTTCTTATCTTCGCTAAGGGTGAAAGTGCCGAATTGAATATATTGCGGAGTACTGTGATCGTTGACATCGATACCCGCCGTCATGAAGATCTTTGAGCCATCGGCAGAAAGCGCAATACTTGGGAAATTGATATTCCTCAGTGAATCGCGAAATGTTTTGCGATCGGTCAGAAATTCGGCGAAGTTACCATCACCCGGGTTTCCCTGCTCGATATAAAGCGCGCAGAAATATGGATTAGCCGTATCGGTATTATTTCTGACAGCTGCGATCACCGGGACATAATCATTACCCCGCTTCATCAGGATCATTTCCGGATTGGTCGTATGGACATCGGCGATAGGTTTAGGCGTTGACCACGTCGCTCCGTCATTGGTACTAAAAAGATAGTAGACTCGCAATTGCGGAAGAAAATTCTTTCCAGCTACTGTATCGGCCTCCGTAACATCTAAGGCAAAGGTTACGGCAGCATGAAGGGTCTGAGGATGATCAGGATCGACAATAATATTATGCAATCCACGATTAGCAGACTGAGCCTGATACATTCCGTCCAGGCCGATCGGAACAGTGCCGGGAAATTTGATAGGCTCTCCGAGAGGTGAAGCAGGATGATGGAGACTTTGCGACGGAATTCCACCTCGAAAAAAACCTTCATTCCACTGAGCTGCATGCGAGACAACTTGAGCGCTCGACTGCAACGAGATGAGCAATGAAAATAGCAGGACGAGTAGACCGCTCGAAAATTTTTGCATAATTCCTCCGTTACTAAAAAATTGCGAGATAAATACTCCGAAATATACGATGATTTTAGGCCATTTCCACGAATCTTTCAATCCTCCCACAGTTACCGAAGTCCATGAATCTTCAGGGAATCAAATCAACTTCCGTAATTTTGCCGATCATGATATCTCAGATCCGCGGCAACCTCATATCGAAAGAACCCTTCACGCTCGTTATCGATGCAGGCGGGATCGGATATGAAATATTTTGCACGCAAGCTGCATACGAGCATGCACCCGGAATAGGTAATGATTATCAGGTCTTCACACGGTTCATAGTTCGGGAAGACTCCCAAACACTCTATGGCTTTTCAACTCAGGACGAACGAAAACTCTTCGATCAAATCGTCAGTGTAAGCGGAATTGGGCCGAAGACAGGATTGGCAATCGTTTCCTCATTAGGCACAAATGCTTTAAAGGAAGCCATTCGCACAAAAGATCTTATTGCACTTACAGGGATTCCAGGCGTCGGCAAGAAAACAGCCGAACGACTCGTTGTAGAACTTCGCGATAAATTACTTAAGGAAGAAGTCTTTACTTCCGAAGCTGGAGCGCCGGACTCGGGCAATGCGAGAATCCGTCAGGAAGCATTGGCAGCATTAGTCGCTCTTGGCTACAACAGGGCAGACGCCGAAAAAGCAATCCGCACAGTCATTCGCGAACAGCCGGCCGAAGCCGAGAAAGTCGAACGACTGATCAAGGCAGCTTTGAAAACCGTCTGATATCATGAGGCGAGTGCTGCAATTCCGGGCAGCACTTTTCCTTCCAGAAATTCCAAACTTGCTCCTCCGCCCGTAGAAACATGGCTCATCTTGTCGGCAAGACCGCTTGCTTCGACGGCAGCAACACTATCGCCTCCGCCGACAATGGTTGTCGCGCCCCTATCGGTCGCTTTCGCCATCGCCTGAGCGATCGCCAATGTCCCCTCGGCGAAATTGGGCATTTCGAAGACTCCCATTGGGCCGTTCCAGACAACCGTTTGAGCGTTAACGATCAGATTGGTGAACATGCTCATGGAGTCGGGTCCTATATCCATTCCCATCCAATCAGGCGGGATTTCATGAACCGAAACCGTCTTCCGATTTGCTGTATTAGTGAACTCATCAGCAACGACAGTATCTGTCGGCAGAATAAGTTTCTTTCCGAATTGCTCAGCTCTCAAAAGCAGATCCTTAGCAAGAGTGACCTTATCGTCTTCGCATAACGATTTTCCGATCTCCAGCCCTTCGGCTTTATAGAATGTATAGGCCATTCCTCCTCCGATGAGCACGGCATCGGCCTTATCGAGCAAGCTCATCACCACATCGATCTTTCCGCTGATCTTTGCACCGCCGATAATTGCGACGAACGGTCTTCTCGGAGCAGTCACGGCAGTGCCGAGAAAATCGAGTTCATTCTTCATCAGATACCCTGCTGCCTTGATCGGAAGAAAATGCGTGATCCCTTCGATCGAAGCGTGTGCACGATGCGCAGCACCAAAGGCATCATCAATATAGATCTCGGCAAGCGAAGCAAGCTGCTTCGAGAATGCAGGGTCGTTCTTTTCCTCCTCGGCATGAAAGCGTAAATTCTCAAGCAGAAGTACTCCTCCGTCCTTGAGAGCGATCGCCTTCTCCATCGCTTCGTTTCCAATGCAATCGGCGGCAAATGCAACATCAGTCCGCAGAAGTTCGGCTAACCGCTGGCGGACAGGATTCAGCGAGAATTCCGGAGCCGGAGCGCCCTTCGGACGGCCCAAGTGACTAGCAATTATGAGGCGTGCGCCACGTTCGCGAAGAGTTTGGATCGTTGGAATCGCTGCTCGGATCCGTGTGTCATCGGTAATCGTAAAAGGAGCTGTCTTGCTCAACGGAACATTGAAGTCCACTCGCAGGAAGACGCGCTTGCCCTTCACATCGATGTCGTCGATCGTTTTGTAAGTCATTAGCCGAACGTGAGAAAAGTTTTACTGAAATATCCGCTTGCTCCCTGTAACATTGCCATGGGCAAGACACAGGGAGTAGTCGGTTTGCGCAGAATCTTAATTAGAGCGATGCCATCTTCTTGAGGAGATCGACGACACGGCAGGAATAACCCCATTCGTTATCATACCAGCCGAAAACTTTAACCATGCGGTTACCCATGATCATTGTTTCGCGCGAATCGAAAATACAGGAATGCGAATCGCCGACGATATCGGTGGAGACGATCGGATCTTCAGTGTATGACAAATATCCCTTCAACGATCCGCTCTCGGCTGCAGCCTTGAATGCCGCATTTACTGCTTCTTTGGTTACATCTTTTTTCACGATTGCCGTCAGATCGGTGATCGATCCGTCCGGAGTCGGCACGCGCAGCGATGTGCCGTCGAGTTTTCCTTTCAATTCCGGAATGATAGAGCCGATCGCACGTGCTGCACCTGTTGAAGTCGGAATAATATTGATAGCAGCCGATCGGGCACGGCGCAAATCTTTGTGCGGAAGATCGAGAATGTTCTGATCGTTCGTATAGGAATGCACGGTTGTCATCAGTCCGTATTCGATTCCGAACGAATCGTTGAGAACTTTGACCAGCGGTGCAAGCGAGTTCGTCGTGCAGGAAGCGTTCGACACGATCTTATGATCTTTCGTCAGAACCTGATCGTTGACTCCGAGAACGACCATGGCATCGACAGGATCCTTCGGCGGAACGGTCAGGATCACTTTCTTGGCACCGGCATTGATATGTTTTTGGCAGCCCTCGCGTGAGGCAAAAATACCCGTCGATTCAATAACGATATCGGCACCCAGTTCTCCCCATTTAAGGTTCGATGGATCGCGCTCAGCTGTGATCTTCAGATGCTTTCCGTTTACGATAAGATCATTTCCGCTTGCCGAAACCTCACCGTTAAATCTTCCATGAGTCGAATCGTATTTCAGCAAATGCGCCAGAGTCGGAGCATCGGTAAGGTCATTGACGGCAACGCATTCGATATCGCCCAAGGCCATTGCCCTGCGAAAAACCAGACGCCCGATGCGCCCGAATCCATTGATACCTATTTTAATTGACATAATAGAATAATTATGAATTATGAGTTATGAAATATGAGTTGTAATAGTCATTGAAAAGTAGCAGTCTGAGCCGGCAGTCGCCAAGAATGATCGGTGGCCTGCATAGGGAAACTTCGCCTGGTGGTGGTGGCAAGACCGCAGCAACACTGCGATCGGTGGCGAATTCTTCCGTACGCTCAGGTTCGTATACCAATCCAAGACTACAAATTTACGAAAAATGTCCAAGCGAGTTACCATAGCCGTGATTGGCAAAGGAAAAGTCGGAACATCACTTGCCCGGTCAATAGCGAAGTTGAAGCCGGATTTTATGCTCTTCGCCCATATCGGAGCAAGGCAAAAATCATTCGCAGAGCTTGGGCAGCAAGGCGGCCCCGAAGTGATCTTTATCTGTTCGAAAGACGATGCAATTGCCCGCGTTGCGAAAAAGGCCGTTCGTGTTTCGGGCAAGAATCTGAAGATGATCGTTCATTGCTCAGGATCGAATGAAAGCACGATTCTCCCAAGTGTTAACAGTGCAGGCATATCTATTTCCCGGCTTACCCTTCATCCGATCCAAACATTTCCTCATGCCGATGCAAAACTCCTCAAGGGTATCTACTACATGGCTTCAACAGGTGATCGTTTCGCAAAAAACTGGGCAGATAAGTTTGTTAAGCGATTGCACGGAAGAGGTGTAATCCATATATCACCAAAGGATCTTCCTCTCTACCATACTCTTGTTGTCTTCGCATCGAACTTCACTACTCTACTCGGCGGCAGTATTGAAATTCTTTCTCGTTCATTAGGGATCGCACCTGCGAAGATGAAGCGCGCAGTCATGCCGTTGATGAAAAGATCTATCGATAATGTACGACATAACAATTCAGCAGACGTGCTGACCGGCCCTCTTGTGCGAAACGACAGATCCACTATAATGAAACATCGGAAAGCTCTTGCGGGCCAACCCGCACCATTGCGAGCAATCTATGAAGGATTTGTGAAGCTTGCGAAATTGATCTAAGAAAGCGAAAGGCCATCCGGGATTCCTACTTCGAAGTCTGGTAGAATACCGCAGGTGCGCTTCTTCCGTAGTTCTTGCCTATCGTTGTGCCCTCCTGATCGAGCTGCGTAACGACCCACACGAATCCTTTGGCCTTGGGAATGGAAGTCAACTGTGGCGCATCGGAAGGATACGAAAAGGTCGTCGAAAAAATATCGTCGGATGTATAGAAAGCCGATGAACCCGACATGGCCTGGCTCGGTGTTTGGCCTTCGAAGATCGGATAGATCTTAATCTGGTAGTGCACGGTCTGCGAAGTGACTTTTGCCGGAGTCCAGCTAAAGGAAAGTGTTGGGCCCGCAGCAACGGTGGATTCGTTTGCCGGAGCAAGCAGCACGGGCGCATCGATATCCTTCACGAAAAAATTGGTGCAGCCTTGGGAAATATCGGCAATCGTCTGACCTGAGGAATCGACCAAGTAAAAACATATTCCGAAAAACCCGGCAGGAAGCTTTCCGACCGATGAAGTATCCCTAATCGATGGATCAACTTCCGTCGCCGACATATTTGCAACATCGCCCATGCCGAAATTCTTCTTCTTGAACGTGCCCGTGATCGCAGGTTGATCGGCGAATTTATTCCTCGTCGAGACAAGGACGTGCTCCGAACCCTCGCGAGCTTCAAAAACGATATGAGCATGATCGAGCGTGATCCCATCGGGAGCTGCAAGAACAATCCGAATCAGGCCAGGTGCGTCTTCCCACGTAGAAACATCCGATGGCAGAGTGCCCGAAGGGATCGTCAAATCAAGAAATTGGGCATGTACTGACGCTGATGGAGCAACGACAATGAAGAAAACAAGCGTCAATAACAACTTCATAATAAGTGGGATGTTTTGCCTACGAATATACGTCAAAATAAGTGATAATTAGTTTTGTGGTGATTCATGACTAGACCGGCCGGCCGAGTTGCTTCCGTGAAGACATCGTTATACGAGTATTATTTTGAATTTGTTTCAGAAGCGAGGGTAACAATTTATTTGCAACTAACTCCCATCCGACTAAGGTTTATTAATTTGGAATCTATGATTTCCAGGAAGAAGTGTATAAAATCTGCCATTCCGCCCTGATTTTCTCACAAAATACACTTTTCCCCATTTTTTGGGAACTCTCGTACGGACGAAATGTTTTCCTATCGCCCCTGCCTAGATAGGATACTGCATTTTTCCGTCACGGGATAAAATAATTACAATTTATGAGATTGCTCCTCAATCTCGTCACTGCTCTCGATGAAAACGAGATAGCTAAACTTGCTGCGCTGAATTTGCGTGGGAAGCAGCTTGCGGTGATGGAACTTGTGCTGTCAAAACGACCCACCGGCGATGAGCCAACTCCGGAAGAGGTTTCCGCGCTTCAACTATCCGATTCTCATCTCTATGAGATCAGCTCCGTCGTACTTAGCAAGTGTCATCATATCCTCGTACCCGAAGGCGGACTTAAGCTGCTTGAATTCCTGACTTATAAGAATCTTATCCTCCAGTTCAAGCAGGAATTGCGGCGGCAGCGAAAACAGATCGCAACAAAAAAAGGGAAACAGGCTGAAGAGTTCTATCTCACGGGGTTCGAGCTTCTGAACAGGTTTACCTATAATCTTGTCGATCACGATCTGCTTGAAGAGTATGGCAAACTCTATCTCGCAGCTAAGGCTGATGCCACAGCCGAAGATGCCCTTGCGATCAAAGCCCGGAAACTCCAGATCAAACAGGCCGGCATTCTCTCAGACGGGAAAAATTTCACTCTTGAACAGAAAGAACTGTTCGCTGAACTGACGGAGATCGAGCGTACGGCCAGACTTTCGAACCACGCCTATCTTTGCTATGCAACATATTCAGCACTGGCCTGGCATTGGCAACATCTTGGCGGAAGCCCTGAAAAGGGCTTGAGCTATTTGCAGCTCTCTCTTCCCTATGCAGCCAAGTTGCAGGGATTTCCTTTTCGCGATGCCGCTCTGGAAATGAAGCTCAGGCTTGCAGATGCCCATGCTGCACTTGGCGAAGCCGATCTGGCATGCGAGATCTTCGAGAAGACCTATGCCTCGATACGTCGCGACCATCCGCTCTGGAAACGAAATTACTTCCTCTTCCGGTACTTGGCCATTTTGATCTATGTCGACAAATACGCAAAGGCTGAGAAGATCCTGACCGAGCATTTCGAACCGCTCTTCAAACTTCGGCCGACAACGGCATCGGCTACAGCGGCTTCGCTTTTTGCAATATTATTCCTTTTAACCGGAGATTTTCCAAACGCCAAGAAATATCTCGATCTCGGACTCCAGCTCAACACCAAGAGCAACTTCACGCTGTATAATGAAGTCCGCAATCGCTACATCGAGGCAGCATATTATTACCTCATCGGCGATTGGGATTATACTCTCGAGCTTTCCCATCGCGCTATGCAGTACCTTCGGGGCAAGCATCTAGGACTGAATAAACATATTTTCGGATATAATTTCAAGATCATCGAAGCTTCGATCAAGTATTACTCCAAGGATATTCCATTCTGGCATAAGTTGGAAGAGAAGTTCAAAGTCCTGACGGCTCCGGCCGAAGGGCTCTTTGGAAAGCTATTAGAGTTGATTCGAGATACTCCGAGAAGAAAACCGAAACCGAAACCTCAAGTCTGATTTTCCGATCGATACAGGCGGGCCGAAACGCCGGCTTTCTTTTTTTGCTAAAAACAAACTCCCCGCTTTCGAAAAAGCAGGGAGCCATTAGTTTGCCTTATCAACAAGCCGTTACTTAACGTAACGACATCTTGTGAGAACGGTGAGAAACTTAATTTGCGAATTCAATACTGAATTCAAAATTTATGTATTACGTCCCCCTTCTGAGGGACATGGCAATCAAATCGAATAATAACCTGTATCTGTGGCGCCCGGTGGCGATGCAAACAAAATCTAAAATTCTTAGAACTGCGCAAAAACCGTGGCAAGCATATCGTCGTTACCGCCGTTATAACCAACGGTTGTATAATGTATCTGTATCTGATCTCCTGCGCTGATCGGCGTAAGGCCTGCAGCCTGCGACGTAAAGTCAAATTCTTCCGTACCATTGATGGTAACGGTCAACCCGGTAGGATTATTATTGACCCAAACCTCAGCCGTCAGCGTGCCGCCACCACATGGAGCGCTCATAACAACGCTAAGTCCGGTGATCGAACCCGCAAACGGTGGAATGATCTTCGTCACTGTCGAGCCTGCAACGGGAATGATGATATTCGTCTTGTTGGTACCGACTGATGATATCGTCCAGGTTCCCAACCCTGCCTTATCGGCAAATGTACTCGTTGCCCAGGATAGGCCGCCAGCACCGTCATTCTTCAAGAATCCACTGGTATGTGCCGTGGGCCACGTATAGTTGATTCCTCGAATTGTACCGAGATTTCCGTTCGATCCGGTAACTAAAAATTGATTCGTTGCGCCAATACCGACATCTCCTGTCGATGTGATCGTCATGCGCGTATTCGGTCCGCCTGTTCCGGTTACGAAGATGAGCGATGTCGCATCAAGCGTTCCGATCTTATTGTTCGGCGAGCTTGATGTATTACCGCCAAGAAGCCAAGCGCTCGATACGGTGGGCTGTCCGAAAAGCTGAGTCAGGAATGTACCGCCGCCTGTCGGAAGTGTGTATGTTCCGCCGGAAGTCGACCACTTAATGATCGAATAATTTCCCGTTCCGTCATCGAGTTGAAGCATATGTTGCGCAAGAAGCGGCGAACTATAGCATAAAGCCAATAGAATGACAAATCTAATTTTCATGTACCCTCTGAAAGTAAACTAAATATCCGCGTGAAATGCCCGTGTATGATCGTATGGCAACACAAATATACGGAAAAATATCCCGCCTAAGGCGAAAAGCGTATTCCCTGCCCGTCGATTAGCCCTATAATTACAGGTATTATAATAGCTTATGGCAATTCTACCACTCCGAAAAAGATTCTGATCCAGTCGCACCGAGTTAGGATCGAAATCAAAACTCCCCGCTTTCGAAAAAGCAGGGAGCCATTAGTTTGCCTTATCAACAAGCCGTTACTTGCGTAACGACATCTTGTGAGAACGGTGAGAAAACTTGTTCACAATGATAGTATTAATGAAGCGCCTGCCGGAGCAGGCGCCTCTCTTCATAACCGAATGCTGCCCGTGACAGGGTACTTTTTTAGTGATCAATACAGCATCCGATCAAAAACAATTGTCAAAAAAAACTATCACCTCTAAGCGCTCCGCATTGAAGCGCTTGAAGATGATCACTCATGAATTACTGGGCGTTGAATGTGACTGTCCAGAAAAGATTCGTACAGGCCGCATCGGTAAAGAACTTCAGATAATACGTCTTCACTACACCGATGTGAGGATTATTGATCTTATTTGTACCGTCGATATTGTAATGGTTTCCTGTGCATGAAATCTGAACTGCACTTGAGATAGGATCACCCGTAGCCGCGTCCACAAAACAATAGTATAACGGAGCACCGCACTGGTTAGCAACAGTTGTCGAACCGGTACAAGTGTTAGTCGTCGTACCCAAGTAATCGACATGCGAATTCCACTGCTGGCCGCTTGCCTTTACTGTTACCTGAGTTGCACTATTCCAAGTGAAGTTTCCATCGACCGAAGTCGGATATTGGCCGTTCGAACCTACGATGCTGTAGGTAACCGGATTATTAATCGGAAGAGTCGGGTCGCAAGCGGGGCTGCATGGATCCGCAGTCACGCTGAATGTTGACGAAGCGACGACATTGTTGATGTCACACGTGCCGCTCGTGAGTGCATACTGAACTGTGTATGTACCCGCTGAAGGCAGAGGAACAGAGAGTGTATACTGGCTACCACCCC
The DNA here is from genome assembly GCA_030706385.1 of Bacteroidota bacterium. GTDB lineage: Bacteria > Bacteroidota > Ignavibacteria > Palsa-1295 > Palsa-1295 > PALSA-1296. Next base: position 10,367 of record JAUZOQ010000008.1, read on the forward strand.
AGGTAACTGTCGTCCACGTCGTACCATTGTCTGTCGTTACGCAAAGATTTCCTGTGTAATCGAAAGAGTTGGTTTGCGTGATATCGCCTGTGCAGGTATTCTGTGTTCTGTTATGAGCAGTGATCTTCCATGCGAGATCGACCATCTGCGTTGTGCAATTTACAGTTGCAGAGAACGGATCTGCAGTTGCATCGTAGCTGTCGGAAATCGAGATCGGTCCGCAAATGGTGTGTGAGCCAACATTCGAATAAAGGCTATGGTGTGTGCAATCATTGGCCTGTTTACCGCTTTTCGTCTCATTGGATTTCTCTTCGATACGGTATTGGACAACTTGGCCGACAGTGAAACCTGCTCCTCCGTTATTATCGGTATAGCAAAGTTCTTTTGTTTCGGCAATTTCCGTCCATGTCGCACCGCCATCAAGGCTGCGTTCAACATCGTAATGTCCGGAGTAGGAAGGCAAAGTCACGATCGTGAGCTGCGAGCCGCCCCAGAATTCATACGGACTATGAAGCGCCTGACCTGTACCCTTGTTCAGGGCATCGGTCGGAACTACGCCGTATGGCCTATTAGGCTTATTGCCTTGAGGCTTATAGTATGTGCCTGTATAATAACTATTTGCAGGCGTCTGATATGACCAGCATACGGTTACGCTGGTATTCCCGCCAACCGTTGTAATGTCGCCCTGAGTGACGGTGCCCATAATAGGCGTGGGGATATCGAAACAAGCATCCGAAGTCGAGCCTGTAGTTGCAGAACTCGGATTTGCAGGGTCATTGACCTTGGCTTTGCTTGCATCCGGACTTACCGGATCGTGGTTACAGCCGGCGGAGGCAATGGCAAAAGCCACCGCGCAGAGGATGAATAGATTCTTCATGGTCGTTTTGTGGTGTAATAATGATGTTGTCAAGAGGAAACTGGAGTCACGATCCTTTTTCCGTGGCTAGAACAATTATGAATGCTATGTTTCCAACCTTCCTGTGGCAAGGATGGGCAGAAAGAATGTACTACTATTGAATGTTGTCAGAATGCATCCCGTGGCAGGGGCATAACGACTTATAAAATGCAAAGATACGTCATTTTTTCCGTGACCACTCACAATCCAAGAATTCTGTGAGAATCTATACTTTTCCCGCTAATCCCTTAGGGCTCAACGATCCACCATGCAACATTGGATACATCGGTAGCAGATGTTGAGGTGATCGTAAAACTTGTTGCTGCAGTCCGGGCGCTGATATACGGAGTGCCGACTGTTGCGGCGGCGCCATTCTGCGACATTAAGAAGATCCTCGAACTCGCCGTAACTTTTGTCGTGTTGACAACGACTGTTCCTCCGACGAGTGTGGCAAGCCCCATCGTGCCGTTAGCACCTTCGGTGATCTTCAAACCTTTTTGTCCGCTGATGCGGATATTTCCAACGACTTCCAAGGGCTCACCCGGCGTAGCAGTTCCGAATCCTACATTGCCTCCCATAAAAATGCCGGCATGGTTGACTCCGCCGCCCGTGGCATTGATGGTGGCGCCTATCTGCGTACAACTGCTCCCTGCGCTCCCGTTCACATTTGCTGAGTTAAGACAGAATCCTCCCATAGTCACTCCAGTAGCAGAAGCTAAGGTGTTGGTCACATTTGTGCTTAGGCCAACGGCGCTGGAATTTATTCCATCTACTACCGTAGACGCAACGAATGCACCGACGGAGTTAATGTTAGCCGCTGTGTTAAGATTCTGAAGATAGAAAAGATAGTTTCCCGTTGTAGCAGTTTGTTGCGGAGCACCCGGTACATACTGAACTCCGTTTCCAGTCAGCCCGCCCGGTTTTGCGCTCCAGCTCAGATTGCCCGCTCCGTCATTCATTAACCAACGAGTGGAATCTGTACTATTCCTATTCGTATCCAGGGCCAGAGTATAATTGGTCAACCCTGAACTTGGCGGTTTCAACGTGATCGTGTTGGTTCCGTTCGAGAGCACGAGCGATCCTCCCCGCAGCGAGTTAGTTTGCGCCACCAGTGCAGTAGCACCGAAGGCGAGCAAGATGAAGGTAGCGATGACTAATTTATACATGTTCAAACTCTTTTTCTTTTATCACCGGAGCAAATCGATAAACTGCCGAAGCCCCTGTAACTTCTTATAATTCATAAATAAAGCTATACACATTCGCTCTTCCCTCAGGGCTCTACGATGACCCATGCCACCGTAGAAGCATCCGTTCCGCTTGTCGAAGAGATCGTAAAACTTGTTCCCGCTGTCCTGGCACTTACATAAAGTTTTCCCGGATTCGTGGCACTCTGTGTCGTCAGAAAGATTCGCGAATTTGCCGTCACCGATGTAGTCTGCACAACTTTCGTACCCGCTGCCAGAACTGCCGTTCCCATCGTACCCGGAGTTGCAGCAGTACCACTCCATTCCGAGATCTTCAAGCCGTTCACGCCGGAGATCCTGATGTTTCCGTTAACATCGAGATTTTCCGCAGGAGTCGTAGTTCCGATTCCGCAGAGATTACCGCTTGTTCCGGTTAGGATCAAGGCATAATTAATTCCATTTCCCGTTGCATTGGCGCAAAGCCCGGTCTGCGTTCCCGTACCGGCATTCGTGACGTTGATGACGACTCCATTGATCGTGACTCCGGTCGCTCCGGCATTCGTATTTCTTGCAACTACGTGTAATCCGGCAGCACTTGGATTCGGATTATCGATCTGTGATACGATGACAGCACCGGGTAACGGTCCTACACTTCCAGGAGCATATTCGACATCAAAAAGGTACTGGTTGTTATGAGTTGTTAATTGTTGAGCAGTCGGTCCAATGAGTAAGGCACCGGAACCTGAAGCATCGGGAACAGGTGTGCCCCAGGTCATAACTCCATTATTAACTCCCAGAAAAAGTCCTGCACCACTTTGAGCGGTTGGAAGCGTCAACGAATAGCTCTCTAAGAGTCCGGCGGGAGCAGCTAACGACACGGTATTCGTGGCGTTACTAAATGCAGCTGCATTTCCACGCAGCACACCGGTCTGGCTGTAAAGCTGTCCTGCCAACATCAGGGGCAGCACGGCTGCGAATGCCTTCGCACCTAGTGTTGGTCTCAATATCTTTTTGTGAACTGGATTCATATAATTCTTTTTCCTCAGAGCCTCGTGTTATGGCTGAATGATGATCCATGCAATATCGGAAGTATCCGTATTGCTCGTGGAAGTGATCGTGAAGCTCGTGCCTGCAGTTCGCGCACTGACGTACGGCATTCCCACAACGCCTCCGGGTTTTTGCGCTGTAAGAAGTATTCGCGACGTTGCAGTAACCTTTGTTGTATTCACAACAACTGTACCGGCTGCAAGCGTGGCAAGCCCCATTGTTCCGTTCGCTCCCTCGGTTACTTTTAGTCCGTTTACTCCGCTGATCCTGACATTCCCGCTAACTTCTAATTGTTCTACCGGCGCTCCGGTACCGATACCGACGTTTCCGCCCGTCGTTACAACTGCATAATTTGTTCCGCCACCTGAGACGGTGACCTGCAATCCGGTCTGTGTGCCTGTTCCAGAATTACCGACCGTATCGACAAGGGCCACAACAATTCCAGCATTTACATTGGCATTCTTAATATTTCGAGCCGTATCGGTAAGTCCCTCAAAAGATGTATTCGAACCTCCATTGCCGACAACATTGATCAAGGCGCCCACGGCCGGTCCGGAATCGGTTGTCTGGTAACCGATATTAAAAAGAGGAACTCCCAAGTCGTTAAGTACTTGAGGCCCGCTGACGTTGTAGAGTACCGTTCCTGTGCTCGTAGCCGAGACGGGTACGCCCCAGTGCAGATTACCGGTTCCATCGTCAAAAATATATTGCAGTCCGTTTGCCGTATCGACCGGAAGTGTTAGTGTCCAGGTCTTCGGAGAACCGGGAAGTGTAAGCGTGATAGCATTCGTGCCGTTACTGAGCACTGCCCTTCCACCGCGCAGCGTTCCGATCTGTGCAAAACTTGTCGATGTGCACAGAAGAACCAGCGCAGAAAGAGCTGCTGCGAATCTCCCGAACTTGACTATGGCCGTCATGTTTTTCAAAGTCTCTTTCAGATCAAAAGTGATACTGCAAAAGTAATGTTACTGAACGCGTGTTGCCTTCAGGTGCGAATTCGTCAGGATCGTTGTTGTGGCTGCCTGACTGGTTGCCTGAGCTTCCTGCAGCTGCAGATTCCCTGCTGTGCCTCCGACAACGACGATGCCGGAAACAAAGATGCTCTGATCGTTAGTCGATGTTGTTGCATCGACATGAAAAGTCGAAGCCGCCGTTCCGGAAGAGGTGATCGAAGAAGGCGTGATCGCCGTTCCTGCCTGATCGAAGCTCCAGCGAATCGAAGCACCGGCAGGAATGGTGAATGCAATTTTCAGATCGCTTGAAGTCGTCGATCCGTCATAGGCGATAACACCGGAAAATTCATATGTTGCATTTGCAACCATAGGAATGAAGAGATCTGCATCGCTCTGTAGCGTTGTGTTCGAAGCGGTGAGCACAACATCCGTGGTCTTGCGAGCGAAGGTCACGGCTCCAGCCGATGACCAGCCCAGCGTGATCGCACTGCCAGCAACAGATGTTGCCGTCAAAACCTGGTTCGTCGTCGGCAGCGTTGTCGGCAGAGTGTAATTCAGATTCGTCGCACCCTGCGCACCCGTGGTGAAGGACGAAACACCGGCACCATTTCCGGTAAGTGTCAGGATGTTGTTCACGCCCGAGAGAGTAAGATTTTCATTTGTCGAGACAGTACCGGAAGCATCGGTGATCGAGGAATTACCGAGAGCAGATGAGCTTGTCCAGACTGGGATGCTATTGATGCTGCCCGATCCCGTGATCGTACCGCTACCCGAGGCACTTAATGTCGTACCCGTCAGAGTCAGTCCGGATCCGATCGTAATTTCTTCAACAGAACCGGCGCCAGCCGATGCACGTCCTAACAAACGAGATGTTGCCGATACGTTCTGCATGTTGGCATACGTAATGAGCGCTTGATTGATCTGCTGTCCGGTAAGAGTAAGATATGTTCCGGGGCCGGCAACAGTAACATCGCCGGAATTTGTACCCGTAAGATTTAAGAGAGTCTTGATCGCTGCGGGACTCTGCTCACTTGGCGGAGCAGCAATACCGGATGTATTTCCGAGCAACGTGTTATTTGTCTCGTTCTGGATCCCTCCATATGGAAGCTGTCCCGAAACATTGCCGCCGGAAAGATTGACCGGACTGGCAGTAATGACTTGTCCTGCAATGCTGAGGTAATTCTGGCCTGCAAGAGTTACGTCGCCGGAATTGGTACCTGTAAGATTCAAAAATGTTTTTACATCGCTTGCCGTCAGTTCCGTAACGCTTGCCGGCGATGCAGTATTATTACCGAGGATCTTGTTTGCGCCTACATTCTGGATATTTCCGTAGGTGATCAAAGCCTGATTGATCTGCTGACCGGTCAGTGAAAGATAGGAACCCGGACCTGCAAGAGTCACATCTCCGGTATTCGAACCCGATGAACCTGTGAGCCCGAGGAAGGAGAGCATCGCAGATTGCGTAGCCCACGACAATGTGCCGGCCTTATTAAAGAGCGGTCCGTTCGTGCTTGTGCCCGGAAAGGTCAGCGTGTATCCGCCACTTCCGAGAATGGGAGTTTGCAACGTAAGCGTATTGGCGATATCATTGCCGCTGCCCGAGAGGACGAGCTTCTGCCCGTACTTCGGTGCATACGTTTGTGCAGATGCAGCAGAAGTAAGCACTGCAGCAGCTATCGTCATTGCGATAAGGATGTTTTTCATTGTCGTCCGTCGTCTCATAAATGTAAAACTCTTGTATTGTTCTAGTTTTCCGTTGCTCCGGGATGGCCTGCCTTTATGCAGGCCATCCCAGGAACGACGCACCTAACTTAACACGTATAGGACAATACTCCGAATAGCTCGGGGATAACCCCCGTAAGAGTATCGTGTCTCCTATTAATAACCAGCGATCACACGCCAGGCACCGGTCGCACCAACGGAATTTGTTGCGTTGGCATCATAGACCAGAGTAACGGTACCATCGACACCGAGAACGATGTCAGATCCGCCTTGCAAATGGAATTGGTTTGTCGAAGTGCTGCTGGCGTTCTTATCCTTGAGGACGATCACGTCTGCAGTCAATGCGCTATTGTTCACCAGAACGATCATTCTTCCGGCAGTACCACCGGCAATACCGGTAAGGTCAGAAGAAGCTCCTGTTGAATTCTGAAGATAGATGATTCCCTGATTTGCTACGATCGGTCCGAAGTTATTCGTCGTCGCAGTCGAGATATTATTGGTCGTGCTCGGTCCGAGTGTGATCGAAGCGCCGGCATCGGCCCAGCTCGGAGCGCCTGCGCCTGTCGAGGTCAGCACCTGTCCTGCATTTCCTGCACCCGTGAAAGCATATGCCGATCCCGTTCCGTAAGCAACGCCACCATTGGTCGGAGTTGCACTGGAATTGGTACCACCATGTGCGATATTGATGAGCGTCGTACCGCCACCATTGATCGAGTTAACAAAAGCATCGCTCTGAGCGGCATTGGTCTGGAAAGTTTGTGTTGCCCCCCACGCATTCGAGTGCGTGAGATTCAGATCGTAGTTCGCCGTACCGCCGAGCGAGATCGCACCGGGGGCAGTGAGGGTCAAACCCGTACTTGTGAAGGTGATCTGCGAAGAAGCAAGCTTTGCGTTGGTGACGATTCCGTTCGGAATATCGCCGGTTACCATTGCGCGGAAGGTAGGCGTTCCGGCGGATGCGTCCGGAGCGGCGAAGATCGTGTTAGCAGCTTCCGATGCCAGTGAAACTGCGTATGAGCCGCCAACTGCATTCCCGCTTCCAACTGTTGAGAAGATCGAAGGAACGGTGATGGCGCCGGTGACAACATTAAGAGCGGTTCCGATTCCGTTGCCGCTGAGATTTGTTGAATTGATGTTCAAACCTGTCCAACCTACGGTGCTTGAGCCGTTCGTGGTTAGGAATGTGTTCGTTGCACCAGGAGCGATACCGGCTGTTGTCAAAGTACCGAATCCGAGAGTCGTGCCGCTTACGCGCAAGATCTGCCCGTCGGTGCCGGTGATATCGGCAACATTGCCCGTAGAATTGGTACTGTTACCGACGACTGAGAGGCCTGCGCTCTGACGGAATTGAGCGTTCGTGACCTTGTTCGTTCCGATCGCCGTAACACCGGTATTGAGGATGGTTACATCGCCTGTTACAGCAGTGGATACCCATGACGAACCTTGTCCGATCAGAAGATTTCCTGAAGTACCTGCGGTAGAACCGAGGGTGACTCCATTGATCTTCGCAACCGTGTTCGTTCCTGCATTGCCCGTTACGTCACCTGCTAAGACAACTCCCGTGGCAGGGTTTGTCCAGCTCATGACACCTGCTCCATCTGTGGTCAGAATGTATCCGCTAGATCCGGTAGCTCCTGGCAAAGTGAGGGTGAAGCTGGATCCTGCCGGAGCAAGAAGAGTGGTAGTATTGACAAGACTCGATCCGCCGCCGGCTAGTACTAGCTTCGTTGCGTAATCGGGTTTGTACGTCTGTGAGTATAGTGAGGGGGCGCAGACCGCTACCGTGACAATAGCGAGCATAGCAATGAATGTTTTCATAGAATTAAGAATAAATATATAATGTATACCGTGGCTAAAAAAAAATCGTGGCTAAAATTCAGAACGAACTTAACAAAATTAATTCGTCGATACGATTTCCCAAAATCCTAATGTACCGTCGTAAATAAGAGAGACCGTGGCTTTCGGCCCCATGATAATATCTGCGCCTGCCGGAAGATCGAATTGATTCGCGGCTGCGGATCCCTGTTGGCTCTTTAATGTAATCGTGTTGGCACCGACGTTCGAGATCGTGATCATCCTTCCGGCAATCCCTCCGGTAATTCCCGTGAGGTTTATTGCGCCTGTGCTTGAAATGCGGAAGTATGAGTTCGAGGCGCTGAGCGCATAATCGTTGGTATTGGCAACAAGCGATGCCGGAGTGACCGGAGTAAGCGCTTCACCACCTAAGGTTTGTGTTCCTGTCCAGGTATTCGGGTTGGCAACATTAAGAACGAGATTGCTTGCCGTTGTCCCCGCACCTGATAAACTTGCGTTATGCTGAATGTTTGCATCGACCGGAGTAGAGATGCCGTTTCCGGTGAGCCCTGTTCCGACGCTGAGCCCCGTCCAACCAACGGTAGATGATCCGTTTGTCGTCAAAAATGTATTCGTTCCGCCCGGAGTAATGCTTGAAGTTCCGACGGTTGACCATGTCGGTGTTGCACCTGTACCGGCGCTGGTCAAGACTTGGCCCGAATTACCGACCGCACCATTCATGCTCAGCGGCGAAGTGGTGCCGACAAGTTGCATAGTTCCGGTCACATTTGTCGAACTTGCTGCGCGACCGATCGAGACATCTCCGGCAGAAGAAGTCATCGAGACATCGCCGTTTGCCCTGACGTTAAAGAGCGGTACACCGGCTACGCCTGCAGCAGTCTGCTGAGATACATCGAGTGCCATAGATTGAATTCCGTTGCTTGCAACCTTGATCTCAACACCATTGCGGCTATTGGTCGTAGCATCTGAATTCCAAAAAGCGGCTACATATCCGTTCGTATTGATCATCCAGGAAAGACTGTTGCCCGTTTCGCCATCGCCGTTCGCGCCGACGATATTGGTGCCTGAGGGAACGTTGGCAAGTAATGTGCTGGGATTCGATTGACCGATTCCGATAAATCCGGTTGCCGTCATTCTCATGCGCTCGTTACCGGCAGTCTTGAAGATGACATCGTAGTTGTTGGTCGAGCCGAAAAATTGCGCAGGAGTTGCAGGAGTGCCTCCGGAGAGGATATTCCCCACGGCCATCCATGCAGGAGCCGGGCCGCCGCCGCCATCGGTGAGCAATGTGCCACCGCCGACGGGGAACATGAAAATATCGAGAGCATCGACAGTCTGCCCTTTCAGGAGCGAGTAATGCCCGCTTCCGTCATCAACTTGAACTTGATGCTGTGCGCGAACCTCATTGTTTGTGAAAAGCGCAAATAGTGCGATAATTGCAAATAGCCGAAAATGTTTCATTTGTATTCCGTGGTAAACGAATGCTTGAAAATCAGATTTCACTGTCGATTGGAAATTGTGGCAATTCCCAAACTGCTATTCTAATGTATTTTTTCCCGTGTTCTCTGCACAGAACTTTTGTAAAAATTCAGTGCCTTACTCATCCGTGGCGTGCAAATATACGGTGAGAATTTCCAAGCCCACACAAAAACGGAAAAATTTTCCCTAAGTGCTTTATTTTCAATATGTATATTTTCCGTATTTCGAGGATTCTTCGAAATAAGTTTGCTTTGAAATGACGTATGAATCCACGACTGGATACATTGGAATTCTGACGAATGCTTAGATCGAATTCCTCTCTCATCATTGTCTCAAATTTACTACGAAGGTGGAGGGACTGATGTCGTTGAAAATAATAAAATCCGTGCCAAACAGTGCCCCATAATTGCACAATTTGCTCCATAAATCAACATTCTCATTTTTTTTCCTGCGATTCCGTACTCCAAAAGGCATAAATCTTACTTTTACTAAGTTTTCTCCGATTTCCGATTTGCATTCAGTTTTTCAATGATGTATTTTTGCATCACTTGTGAGCGCACAAGTATTTTTTACGACGAAATTTTCTGCGATCGCGCAAGGAGCGTTTCACAGAGAAAGAGTCATCGAAAAAGAAATTGATAAGAGTTAGTTTGCATCTGCAGGGTTTGCCGCCCCGCATTAGTTACTGCCTTATTTCCAATCATTCCTTGAGATTTCGATAGGAGATCTCGGAATATCGCCCCCTGCCATGGGAGATCTGGAAATAAACTTTAAGATTTTAGGATCGGGATGCTTCCGCCCAAAAGACGGCTGGAAGTTTTTTGATCAACTTTCGGTCACGTGACCGATTCGATTGTTTGTTTTCGGCTCCGTTCGTTTTTTTTGCTTGGAGGAGCAACGCGAACGATGCCCCGTAGTATGTTATCACGAGCATTGGAGTCTTCCGCGCCACGGAAGGTACAATGTCACTAAAAAAAAATCATTAGACCATCCGCGCCACGGAAGGTAAAGTGAATATCAACAAGATGAACAATATCTGCTTGCCATTGCGCTAAGCGAGAGACTATTTTTATTATCGAATTTATGAGAACAAGACAACTAATCATTGCCTGCATGATGCTTTGTGCCTTTAGCAAGATCGATGCTCAAACATTCGGCCGCATTATCGGTGCCGGAAGTTTCGAAGTTGATGACGGCACACGCTCGGGTAAGACACTGCGTTGGGATGTTGCTTCGCCTTTAAGCGCTTCCTACATGCTGCATTTCCCAAGCAATCCGCCGACAGGTGGTCAAAACTTCCTGACTGCTGACGGTAATGGCAACATGAACTGGGCTACCAATATCCTGCCACCTCTTCCGCCCGGAAACATGTGGTGCGGAAATGAGGCAAGCATTGCAACGCCAATGGCACCGGGTACGATCGGAAGTATCTTAGGAGTAGACGTGAACGGAATGCCGGAATGGCTGACGACTCTTCCGAACGCAGTGAGCGTATCGGCTAGCCAAATAACGAGCGGCACACTTCAGCCAGGTACAGCAATAACCGTAGGCAACGGATCATCGATTTCGCCCTCAGGTACGGGACTCATTGTCGCCAATCGTCTCGGCGGCTCAGGTGTGAACAAGTACTCAGGTACATTAGCGATTCCGCTCAATGCCCTTTCGATGAATATTAATTATTCCGGAGTTACCGCGTCATCGACCATTCTCGTATCGATCATCGATCCGAGCGGCCAGACAGCACAGGTATCGGTAGCGAATATTACAGCTGGAATAGGATTTGCCGTCATCTTTTCCGGATACTATCCGACGACCACAGGAAGTTTGAATTACATCGTCATTAATTAGAACATTTATTTACTTAACAACAACCAGATAATAATTTCCACGCCATGGGCAATTATTATTGATACTTAACATAACCACGTAGTCACTAAAAAAACAATGAAAACATCAATCAAAATCACCCTCGCGCTTGCAATCGTAAGCTTTTTTACGGTCGCAGCACAGGCACAATTAACAGCACCTTTCGCTGGTGGCGTAAAGCTTCAGCAGGGCGGCGTAACCAATCCCCAATTCGGAATTGGAATGAAGGCGAAGCAGACCTATACCAGCGATTTTACGCTGAACTGGGCTCAGCCGACATCCAACGGAGTACTGAAGCTTTCGGGCTACGGTGTTGGAGGCGGTGACGTTGTCGTGAGTGCACTCGATCTTTCCACAGATGTCGGTTCGAGCATCCTCGGTATTGCCAATGGCGGTACAGGTTCTTCGACTGCGAACGGAGCATTGAACAATTTGCTCCCGACACAGACCGGTAACAATGGAAAATTCCTCGTCACCAATGGTTCGAACACGTCATGGACGACGGCTGTCACTTCAGTCGGCCTCTCGTTGCCGAGCGAACTTACAGTCTCGAACTCGCCGGTAACAACAACAGGAACATTGACCGCGGCTTGGGCAAGCCAGAGCGCGAACAAGATCTTCGCTTCACCCGATGGATCTGCTGGTGCACCGTCTTTCCGTTCGATGACGTCAAATGACGTTCCGAATCTCGATGCTTCGAAGATCGCAACCGGAACACTTCCGGTCAACCGCGGCGGAACGGGCGTTACTTCACTTGCTGCAAATGGAGTTGTTACGGTTAATGCAACCGGTGATGGACTCGTTTCGACACATTTGAATGACGGCCAGATCATGATCGGTAACACCAGCGGCGGAGCATCGGCTGCAACGCTTACTGCAGGCAGCGGCATCAGCATCACGAATGCCGGTGGTGCCATCACGATTTCATCGAATGCCAATGGATTGAATAAATCTCGAATCGCTCTGAGCGCATCACAGTATAGCTATACTGCAAATGCAGCTCCGGCTGGATTCACGTTGACAGCGACTTCGGTCATCACGATCACCGTTTTCGAAGCAGGCGGATATCCTATCACTGCGACCGTAACTAACATCAATACATCGAATAATACATTCGATTTTGTGATCTCGGGTTACCCGACGGCGGGCAGCTCAGCGCTTATCGCTTTCCAGAACTAAGCAATAAAGTATAGTTCGCAGTTGGCGGCCGAAGGCAGGATACCCACAAAATATCTTAACTGAAAGCCGCTGACTGCAAACTGTTTTGAACTCGTGAGAGAGAAAGACCATTGCCTGCTTAGCAGGTTTGCCAGACAAATACCCCTCTTTGTATAGTGAGTTTTATCGTCAGACAATGAAGAATACAAGTTTAGAAATTGAAAAGTGTTCTATGCAAAGTGAGGGGTATTTGTTCCCGTGGCAGGTTCTCCGCAAGTACCCCCATTTCTTTTCAGGTAGCATGAAGAATAGGATTATGAAAAAGAATTTTATGAAACAATATCTTACGTCACTGTTCGCAATTGGAATACTTGCGATCACAGGCCAGTCATTCGCGCAGCAATCGTTATTCGGAATCCGATTGCAGGATGCGAACAGTCATGTCCTTTCCATCAATGCACCGACGACAGGATTTACGGCAAGCTATAATTTTCGTTTTCCGGCAGGAATGCCTGCAGCAGGTGCTCTTCTTTATGCAAGCGATGGGGCAGGACAATCTGCCTGGCTTCCCGCCGGAACTGCGGGGCAAGTGCTATCATTCGCAGCGGGGTTACCAGTCTGGACGGATATCAATACCTTGATCTCAGCCACAACTGGATGGGCAGTTACGGGTAATGCCACTCTATCTGCGTATAATGGAATAACCGGAAGTTACCTTGGCACAAGCACTGCGCAACCTCTCGTCGTTGCGACGACAAATATTCTCAGTCCGCAGCCGATCGAATTCTATACGAATAACTCTGAGAAAATGCGCCTGAGTTCAGGAGGCGAACTTGGAATCGGGCTTTCACCGACAGCAGGTAAACTCTTGCATGTGGCCGGGACTGCCGGAACGTCGAATATTCGGTTGGCTTCTCTCGCTTCCGCGACCGGAACAACAGGACGCATTATGTTCGCTACTGATGGAACAGGGGACCTTCAAACCCTCGCCTTCCCATCTTCTTCAGGAATGGTGCTATCATCAACGACATCCGGCACATTGAGCTGGGTAAGCGAAGCATCAGGATCGGGTTGGACAACGACAGGAAATTCCGGAACTTCACCTTCAACAAATTTCATCGGCACTACCGATGCGCAGGATCTTGTCGTTAAGACCGGCGGCAGCGCATCGACGAACGAACGTCTCAGAGTAACGAGTGCAGGGAAGATCGGTATCGGTAATATTATACCGAGTGCAACTCTCGACCTCAAGGGAGATTATGCAACTCGTTACGCAGGAAGCACACTATCGAACGGAGTAAACAATGATGTCGATCCGAGTTCATCTAGCTATCTTCGCATTTCCGGACCAACGGCTGCATACTCGATCACCGGCTTTGCCGGCGGATCGGACGGTAAGCGATTGACGATCTTCAATGCGACAGGACAAGTCTTGACGTTATCTTATGATAATTCTTCGGCGACATCCGGAAACAGGTTATTCATTCCGACCAGATCCGATCTGACGGTTTATGATTCCGGTACTGTAAGTCTCGTTTACGATGCCGTGAACGCCCATTGGAGTGTCACCAACTTTACGAATGCTCTCCTTCCGCAGGTTGGCGCACAAATACTTGCACGCAAGCCGAGCAATGAAAATCGCACAACCAATACGACGATGACGAATGATGCGGATCTGCAATGGTCTGTCGGAGCGAATCAGGTTTGGGAAGTCAGGGGAATGCTCATCGTTTCCTCGGGCTCTTCCACACCGGATTTCAAATTTCAGTTCGTCGGCCCCGGTGGAACGGGCGATGGACTCACGCTCGATCATAAAGCCTACAGCATTAGCTCAACAGGAGGTGGTTTCAGCGAAATCAACTTGATGACAGCGTACTCCAGCAGTTCAGGAGATATCACAGTGAAGAATAACGCAAAGACCGTCGTTGAAGTAGCTGGGGTATTTACGATCGGATCTGCCGGAGGATCGGTAAAGCTGCAATGGGCCCAGCAAAATTCAAACGCAACTGCCACCACATTGGAAAAGGATACTTACTTATTCATCACAAGGATCCAGTAAAGAAGGATTGTTTTAGATACACTAGCAAACACCATAGCCTCCCGAATTCTATCAGGCGCCGATACCATTCCTAATGGTATCGGCGTTTTTTTGCCCCCTGATTCTGCAAAAACACCGCAAAAACGCCATATTTTCCTCGAAATACGCTAAATTGAAGTTGACTAAGGTTTTTAAGAAAATAAATTTGTTTATTTGTGGGGATTTGTGTATTTTTGTGGAGTTGATAAAGGGCTAAACTAATTTCTTGTTTGTTTCATACGGTCCGATGCACACATCAACGGGTACCTGTTTTCTTGTGGCAAGAAGCAGGTACATCTTTTTTTAAATAATTTCCAATCGTATTTCCGAGCGCTTCGGTAGCTGTAAGTGCCTGTTTTTTTAGGTGCTTCAAAGCTATTGCTAATGAGTCAAGGTATGCAGGGACTAAGGTTACCGCAATTTTAGATTTGGAAACCCCGATTTATTTATTTATCTTTGTATTAGGAAATAGCTAACACATACCCTCCCTTGATTTTTGGATGCCGGTTTCATGCAAATGGTACCGGCATTCAAATATTTTAAGGGCAAGTTTTCTTCGAAGGTTTAGCAATTTCTTTTCCGCGTAACTGCCGCAATCCCCAAGCGGCTTTTTTATTTTCGGCAATAAAAAAGGACGGCTTGGAGCCGCCCTTTCTGAATAATGCAAAAAGGATTCCTCTACTTCACGTAGATAACCTTACGTGTCACTTCGTCACCACCGGATTGAATAAGGAGAAGGTATTCACCGGGTGAAAGCCTGAGCGAATGTGCATCGAGACTGAAGCTATACTTCTCGCCCATTCCAAGTGAAATCCTCTTCGAGGAAAAGATCTCTTTGCCGAGCAGATCCCGGACTTCGAGCGAAGCCGGGCCTGCCTGCTTTGCAGTCAGCGTTATCATAGTCGATGAGGAAAAAGGATTTGGAACAACTGAAAGATCGAATAGCGGTGAATTGCTCTTGACTCCTCCGCTCGGTTTATCTTTACCGACACCATTCAAGGTGACTTTCAGCACGCTATCGCTCTCGGCTTTCTTCGCACTATCCTGATAGTGAATCTCAAGCACTGCCGTGAACGAACGCGGAGCATTTGGAGAAAACTTGACAGGAAAGGCCAGAGAAGAATGTCCCAATACTGTTGCCGGAGCAGGATTTGGCGAGAGAGAGAAGTTGGCCATATCGGCACCGGTGATCGTCGCGGAAATGACATTGACCAGTGATGATGTCGTATCCCTGAGCGTCGCAGGAATCGTCACATCATCGGAGCCATCGTCAAAATGTGTTCCAAAATCGAGTATGGGAACATCCATATATGCAGTACCATCCTTATAGGGAGGTGGTACATATTTATGGATAGCTCCGGCAGTAAGGATCGGCTGGCGCTCCATCTTAAGGGGATCGTTCTGAATAAGAGTGACACCATCGGTCCGAAGATCATATATATAGACGCCCGATTCCGCAGCCGTTGCATAATCATCACCGCGGCAAGTGACAAAAACCACTGAGTCACCTCCCGGAGAGAACATCATGTCTCCCCCGTTACCATTCGGAGCACCTTCGAAGGGAGTGATCACTTCTTTATCATCATCCGGAGTTAAGGGACTACCCGTTATACCAGTAAAAAAATGAAGTCCATTTGGCAATCGGCTGCGAAGAATCTTCCGAGCCGGGTTTGCCGTCAGAGCTATTGAACTCCCCGCATTCCACCGGAAACTATACATGGTAAGATCACCCGTTGTATTCGGAGCCAATGCTATCTCTGCTGTTGGATTTGGCTGATTCGGAATAACTCTGAACAAGAATCCAAAACACGTATCAATATTGCCGCCCGTGCGGAAATTCGGAACGGTCTGGATCTTATCGGCAAGAAATCCGAACGTTCCGACACCGGTAGTCGGAGTCCAGCGGAAAAGCTGGGCACGAGGCTTATCGCTGGTCATGCACTGGTCGAAGACAAATGCAAGCATCGTTTTTCCGTCATCGCTGGTTGCGAGATTGGACATGTGATATCCTGCAATTGCCGCAGCATCGGGATTTGCATCATGTACATAAACAGAATCCACTACTCCCGACCCGTCAAATTTTCCATGAAAGAACCATTGCTGCCCGCTTCCGGGAGCTGACTTCACCGGCGTCGCATACCATTCGGTTTCATCCGGAGTAAGTACTCCGAGCGGAAGGAATTTCAGAAACGGATCGATCGATTGCGTGCTGGTAATTACCTTAAGAATTTTTGCACCGCCGAGTGTATACGGAGGTGTGAACGATATAATGCCTCCGGTATTGGTGAAAGGCGAATCGATGCGAGCGATTGCCCAGGCGCTATCGACAGAACCGATAGGGGTCTTGAATATTGCTTTACCGCCTATCATGAGTGATTTTCCGTCACGAGTCGATGCAAGAACGGAGAGATTCTTCACCGTAACCGTCCGTCCGGCTTTATCGGTAGCTGTTTGAAATAGCGTATCCGGCCTCTTAGCACCTAAAGTCTTGGCAAGGATAGCCGTCCGCTCGCTATTGGTATATACTACACGGGCGACAACCGTATCCTTTTGCGCAAAAGCCTCTTCAGAGGAGAAGAACGCACATAGGATCAGAAGGGAAAAAAATGGAAGTGATTTCATGGTATGCGATTAAAATTAAAAAAGACACTTAGCTCACAAAAATAACACATAATGCTTCCCGAAGTTACAAATGCATGATCGCTGAAGCCTCGGTATCGGATTCTCATGAACCCTGCTTCTGCTTTTGAGGTTCTCAAACTATGAAACGCGTTATCCTTCTGCTGTGGGTTCTCATGGTACACATCTGTGTTGCGCGTCAGGTCTCTGTATCGTCCTACCCTGAAATTCGCGATGCTTGCCAGAATGCGCTTCCCGGAGATACGATCATTATTGCTAAAGGCATCTACACCATTGATGGCAACAATAGGATCATGGTAACGAATCGGCCCGGGCCGGTACTGGTAATCGGCGAATCCGGAGATCCGAGAGATGTGACGATCAAAGGGTTGGGCATGGATACCGATGCAGTTGAAATGATCTTCAATCTCGATAATTCTCCTCGCTGGAAATTCGAGGCCATCACTGCCCGCGACGCCTATTACCACGCTTTTAAGTTTGACGATTCTTCAACGGATTGCGTCCTGCACAATGTGATCATGCTCGATAATGGCGAATCAGGTGTTAAAGGCACGAGTAACAACATTACGCACCTGTTCCCGGACCGGCTCTTAGTTGAGCACTGCGTCATTGGCTATTCAAAGCAGATAGGGAGCCTTCATCCCGAAGTTGAAGGCATCGATGGAGTCGGTGTGAATGATTGGATCATTCGGAACAATCTTTTTAGGAATATCCAGAAGGGAGCTTTCGATCATGCTGCGTATGCAGTCTTCACCAAAGGCAATTCTGATCGTACCATCATTGACAGGAATCGATTTGAAGATTGTTTTATCGGCGCATCGTTCGGCGGCGGAGGTACAGATCCACAATTTTTCCGTGGCGGTGATCAGACTTACGAGCATCGTAATGGGATCATAAAAAATAATGTCATTATCCGTTGCAGTGATGCAGGCATCTATATTAATAAGGGATCGAATTGTAAAATCTTTAACAATACGCTTATCCAGTGCGAATTGACGATCCAGCTTCGATACCCGGAATCAACTGGTGAAGTGAAAAATAATCTCGTGCTTTTAGCAGCGGATAATCCTAACGAGCCTATTATCAGACTTCGAGATGGAGCAGGGCTTCTCGCCGATCTTGCCAACCGTCAGGCTGGTGCGCAGGAATTTGTCGATATTATCGGGAGCTCGGATATGGTCGATGCCGATCTTCGCGAACTCTCCCCTTCCATCGATGCCGGAGTCACTGTTCCGGAAGTGCCCGACGATTTTAAAGGGACATTGCGACCGCAAGGCAACGGCTATGATATCGGAGCGTACGAATACGCGTCGACCGGAGTTGCAGCAAATAAGATCTCTAATGCTGCCTTGTCTGTTGCCTACGAGAACAACCTGGTAGATCCATATCTCGTCGTTGGAAGTTCGTCGCACATCACAATAACTCTGTTCGATATGCTTGGCAGAGAAAAAGGTACTCTTGCAAACGGAATATTTGAGGAAGGCCGTTATCGGCTTGAACTTCCATCGTGGATTAGCCCTGGGGCCTACTTTGCAATACTTGATAGTGACGGGAGACGATCACTCAGCAAGATTGCTTTCACCGGCCGCTAAGAATGGAACAAAATGACAAACTAGAGCTTCTTAATAATTGACCTGCGCATCTTTTTTTCTAATTTTTCCAGACCTTCCCAAATCTCGTGTTGGGCTTCTCCTGCAGGCTTGATAATTTCTATGACTGAAGTGGCGATTAGATAATCATGCCAGCGTCCGATCCGTTTTTGCAACTCATCAACCTGCGATAGGGTATCTCCGAGGGGCACAGTTATGCTTCCGCTCGCCTTTGAAATATAGAGATACTCTTTGTAGAGCTTTCGGATCGTATGCAATCGAGTCTTGGAGAGATGCTTGCGGCGTATATTCCGAATCTTCGATACTCTTTCCTTAAGAAATTGTTCAGCACTTCTGCTTTTGATTCCAATACTTAATATCTTCTCTATTTCAAGATGGGATTTATTCATATCCCGAATACTCTCGCGAACGATCTTCCGAGCGAAAGAGAGATGTGAATTCCGATACCGATCAAGGACTGTGGTGATGTGTTCGCTTTTCCCCTGCCGCAGCTCTTGACTTTCTTTCAGGCAATCAAGTGTGATATCAATGTCACGAATTCTTCCCGCAGCTTTAAAAACTGATTTTATTGGATCAAAATGCAGATCAAAATCGAAGTGTTGTTCCACCTCTGAAATGAGTTCGTATAACGCTCGAAGTTTCTTGATGACAACGCGAAGTTCATGAACCGTTTCGGGATCGGACATTCGGAGAAGGCGCCTGAGAATGCGGCGATACTCCCGATAGATCGTACGATAATATGTAAGCACTGCGTGTTATCTCTACTCGTTATGCAAGTCCAAAAACATTGAATGAATTCCCTGTTTGACTTTTCCAGGCTTCTGCGTGTTCACAACGGCTATGAATTCGATCGGCATAGTCGGAGGTGGGATCACCGGGTTGGTAACGGCGTATCGTCTTAAACGGGATGAAAAACAAGTTACGCTGTATGAAGCCTCTTCGCGTCCCGGCGGCCCTGTGCAGAGTATTCGCCTTGATGGATATTTGGCAGAGTTCGGTCCTAACACGCTGCTCGAAACTTCGACTGCAGTTTCCTCGCTCGTACATGATCTCGGACTCGAATCAAGACGACTCTATGCAAGTGATCTGGCGAAGAACCGATTTATCGTCCGTGGTGGCAAACCGGTTGCACTTCCTTCTTCCCCCCCATCTTTCATAAGATCTCCACTTTTCTCTTTCGGTGCAAAATTACGTCTCCTCGGCGAGCCATTTATTGCCAAATTTGCAGAGAGTCGCGAAGAAAGTGTTGCGGATTTTGTCCGCCGCAGATTAGGTAGTCAGTTTCTAGACTATGCGATCGATCCGTTCGTTGCCGGAGTGTACGCAGGCGATCCCGAGAAACTATCGGTTTCGCATGCATTCCCCAAACTTCATGCGCTCGAACAGAAGTATGGATCCTTGATCAAGGGACAAATAAAGGGAAAGAAGGAAAGGCGGAAGCGCGGAGATGTCGCGAAGGATCGTGCCAGGATGTTCAGTTTTGATGAAGGCCTGCAGGTTCTTATTGATGCATTACAGACTGACATCGGTACTGCGATAAAACTCAATACTTCAGTTACGAAGATCGAGCACTTATCCGAGGGATGGAAAGTCACCTACATCGATAATGGTATTGAATATATCAATACACACTCTGCCCTCGTTCTGACGATTCCGGCATATCGGCTTGCGGAAATTTTGCAGAAGGTGGGAGGCATCGATCTCTCCTCTATGAAGGATATCTATTATCCTCCAGTTACCAGTCTGGCACTGGGCTTTAAGCGTGGGCATGTTACTCATCCTCTTGACGGATTCGGAATGCTTGTTCCAAGAAAAGAACCCTTTCATATTCTCGGCACGCTTTTTTCCTCTACCCTTTTCCCCGGCAGAGCGCCAAGCGGACATGTGCTGCTAACCAATTATATTGGTGGATCTCGTTCACCCGGACTCGGAGCTGCTAGCGAAAGTGAGCAGATCGAAGTTGTTCTAAAGGACCTTCATAGCTTGCTTGGCGTCCATGGCGAACCGGATTACGTCCATCGAGCCTATTTTCCTAAAGCGATCCCGCAGTATGCGCTTGGATATGGAAAATATAAGACCCTTCTTGATTCAGTTGAAGCCAAAGCCGTGGGAATATTCTTTGCCGGAAATTATCGCAATGGTATCTCTCTTTCCGATTGTATTACTTCGGCGGAAAATGTTGCTGCAAAGGTCGCACAACTCCATGCCTAGGCAACTTCTATTGCTTTCCCTCTGATCTTAACCTTGCAGAAGATACTGAATCTTCGCAAAGAATTGCCGTTCGCTCGGCATTAATCGTGAAGGATTGTCTATCGATTGGTAGTTATGCGATGAACCGACGAAGAGGCTTGTGAACGGATTAAGTTGATAAGTAAATAGAGGGTCGATCTCGAGTGCGCTTGTGAATTCGTCATACTGAACAATCAGGCGAGCGCTGATCTCTCGTGAAAACTGGTACGAAACCTTCGTTCGATAGATCGCACCGCTAAAATACGGTGGCCCATCTTTATCGATCGAATCTAATTTCGAAAAACTATATTCCGGCGCAACCGTAAGCGAACCTAAGATCCGAAATGAAGCCGAGACATAGACATCCAACTCCCGTGCGATCACCGGTATATCGAGGGCTCGAGCAATGTTATTGCCGTAGGTCACGGAACAACTCAGGTCGGCCCATGAAAGCGGATGCGATCCGGCCCAACAGTTCACAAGGTTGATGTTGGCGAAGTCAAGGCCATGGAAACGCTCCTTTGAATGCCGATACAGAATATGAAAATTCGTTTGTGCCGGAAGAGAAAAATCGAGCTCAGGGCGTATGGATATGAATTTTTGTGCGCCTTCGAAATTTCGGCGGAGATCCCCGCCCACACTCATGTCGAATTCCTTCAGCCACGAGGCCTCTTCAAATGGAAATTTGTAACCTGTCCATGCAGAAAATGCGCGACTGTCATTTTGGAATATAAAACCATTGGCAGCCCTGAATGCAGGGGATAGTTCATCATAGGCAAGTTCAATGTCCAAGCCGTTAGTGTGTCGTCCAACATAGATATGATCGGCATATCCGGAAAACCGTTCGCCATCAAATTCAACAGTGTGCCGTCCTCCGTTAAACAAACCCGAATCGCCATTCTTCATAATGCCTGCTTCCTGCGTGTAACTCATCAAAGCGAGTGCAGCCATTTCTACATTCTCGAAAAGATGGAGGCGGCCGTCGAGGCCTGCAACGGTGTTCGAGCCATCGCCTGAAAATGTCCGGTTCGTTACAAGACCTCCGATCTTCGAATTATTTCCAAACGAATAGGTTGCCCGAGCCATATTTGAGATGCTTCGGCCAACATCGGAAAGGACAATGCTTCGCTCTTCGAGCGGAATAATAACAGGCGAATGCTCATCCACTGCGCCTAAGTAGGCGACGCTCAGTGCCGCATCCCGGTGTATCGCTTTCGCAGCAATAATCGGAGAGTTGATCGACCGCGTATAGACAGCACTGAGATCCATGTTCAATAAATCTGCTCCATCTTGAAAGAACGGACGGTGTTCGGGATAAAAGAGTGCAAACGTCGTATTCGCGCTGATCTGCGCTGCATCGGATTCGACCTGGCTGAAATCCGGATTCAGGGCAATCTCGACTCCCGTCGCCGTGCCGAGTACATAGCGGGCTCCAAGCGACGGACTAACCTTTACACTACTATTAATAAGATGCCCGCCATTGCCGTCCGACTCTGCATTTTGCGAGGCAACAATGGCCGGCAGTAATTCAAAAGAGCCTGCCGGATGAATATTTTCTATTCCACTTAAACTTCCGAACTGGCAGAAGGGACATGGTACAAAGAAATTCACCTCTGCCCAGGAATATTTATATAATCGGTCACGCGGAAAACTTCTCCAGAATGAACAATGGAAATTCTGCACAGCGATATCGGGAAAGCGAAGGCTACGGAACGGTATCTTCATCTCAAGCTGCCAGCCGCTATCAGTGATCTTGCCTTCGCTTTCGTAGACAAGATCATACGATTCATCTTCAGTCGTCGGAGTCCAAAATAGATCGCCTTGCACTCCGCATGGATTGGCATAGATCTCGAATGCTCGCGAACCGTCACCGTATGTATCGAGAATTATGCCCATAAAATCATCGCTCCAAATGTGATCGCGAGCCGAATATGAACTTCGTATTTCCTTTGGAGAATGATCTTCTGCGATCATCGCAATATAGAGGTAGTCGTTATCGTAGGTGATCTTTGCATAGGTGCATTCCTTTGGCTTCATCCCAGGGACAGGAAAGGAACTGCAGAAACCGCCTGCGATCTCAGCATTTTGCCAGCCCGCATCGTCGAGATTACCGTCGATTTTGATATCACCGGCACGCCGTTTCACATTCAGTGTGGGTTTGATATTCGGATGATAGGTGGTATCTGCCGATACGGAAGCTACCTGTGATAGTACGACGCTCCCTTCCAACGATAAGAAAACTAACGCGAGCAAAACCGGTACCAAACGGTTCATAATGATGATGATGGGTGAAAACACCCTGAGCTACGGAGTTCGATGCTTAGAAGTTACAGAGAAGGTACCGTTATTCTATTTATCCCTTGAAAATATATTGACGCAACCGTTTACGTATGCTCGATACCAGATATCAGACTACTCCTTAACGAAGTTCGATCGGTAGACAACCGCTGGGGTGGCGGTATCCCGAATCTCAATGATGTACGATCCTGAAGGAAAATGAGACACATCGCAACGAAGATCTTCCTCTCCACCGGAAAGAAATATGGATTCTTTCTGGATAATCTTACCGAGGACATCAATCCAGCAGAGATCGTATCTTCCGGCATTGAGCGTACCTTCAGAATGGACTGAAATCATTCCGCTTCCACTGGCAGGATTTGGAAATATGGCAAGACCTGCTGAGGTAGGAGGCGGCATATCACTAACATCGGAGCTTGCGCATAGACTCGTAATTGAATTGGTTAGATCGGTTGCGGTAAAATTCTCCATATTATCTGTACTTGGAAGTTCTTTCGTGCCGGCAGCACTGATCAATTTCATCTTGTCCTCTGCATCGGCAACGAGGGATGTTTTCCCGCTACATGTGCCCATACTTCCGCTGCACTTCACAAGTAGTACGCCGGATCTGCGCGTGCATCCCGGTAGGGTAACAAGACCGGCCATAACAAATCCGTCATCCGATGTTCGTGCTATCGACTGAGGTTCCGATCTGAATGCAGGAATGTTCAGGATGTTTCCATCCAACGCACTACCATTCTTATCGATGCGCACAATAAACATCGTGTCAAAATTCGGAGGAAGATCGGTTATCGAGAAGGACGAACTAAACCGGTATCCCGTCACAATGAGATCACCATTAGTTGCTTCTGTAATAGCACTCCCTCTGGCATTTTCGAACACTTCGACGGCCTTCCGCCAAAGCAATTTGCCATCTGCATCGAGCTTCGTTACAAACATACCTTCGAAGTTCGACGTATTACCCCCTTCGGTAATATCACAAATGGCTGAACCCCCATCCGATGTTGCTGTCATGCAATGATCGGTTATCATGACGGGAAATTGCCCGTAACGAAATGACCAAAGCACTTGTCCTGTAGGAGCTACTTTCATGACTGCTGCATTCGGAGCCATTCGAATGCTATCGACACTGGTCCGAACAAGAAGAAAATTTCCATCTTGACCTTCTATCGCTGTTGAAGATCCATTCTCCCAGTTCAGAATATCTTTTCCGTAAGCGAGATTTTCTGTCGTACTGGATTCTACAACTTTCGCAAAGAAAATGTTATTCGTTCTTTCGTCGTTGCCACTAATAAGGAATCCCGCATCCTTTGTTGATACGATCGAAGCCCCTGCTCCATAGTTCACGCCGCCAAGGCTCCTGGCCCACATCATTTCTCCGAGCGCGTCAAACTTCATTATATAGACTAACTTGGAAATAGTAGCTGATCCCGTTGCTACATATCCGTGATCGGGAGTCTCTGCGACGGAGGTAAAGTAACCGGTTACTGTGTCTGTCGGATGAGTAGCAAAAAGTAGTGCTTTCGTCCACGTTATTGCGCCGGAAGCATTCAGCTTCATCAGAAAGGGATGAGAGACTAATCCTGTCGTATCATCATAGAATGCGCCGGCCACGACAAAGCCGCCATCACTTGTTGAAATGATGGCATGAGCCTCGGCTGAGACTCCAATATCGATCCGTTGTACGAAGGTTTCTTGGGCATGCAGGAGCATATTTGGCAACGCCACGAAGATCGCAAGAAGAATTGATTTCATGAGATGGCTAATATATGAGCAATGAATATAGAACACGCACCAACCTTTGCAGTTACAGATGATCTAATTTTTGACCATTCTTAGCCCCCAATCGCACCGGATGCATTTCGAGGTTCGATAAAATGATGGCACGCATGCGGGGCCCATCCCGACTATCGCATATATTTGTACCCTACATATTCGATCCAAAACATATTATGCCATCAATACTTAAGAGCACTGCCGATATTTCGATCCGTTTTTTCCGCAAAAGTTTTGAGCAGCTCGGAATCCTCGAGCAGAACGTCATCAAGACGATCCTCGAAGGAGTCAAGATCACGAAGAATACGAATAAAGTATTCAGCGATCAGATGACGTTCGGCCAACGAGTTGCCGATAAGGTCGCTGCCTTCGGAGGCTCATGGACCTTCATCCTCATCTTCGGCTCCATACTCCTTATCTGGGTTCTGGCAAATTCGTTCTTTCTTGCTCAGCCTCAGGTCTTCGATCCATATCCCTATATTCTGCTGAATCTCTTTCTCTCAATGATCGCAGCTCTTCAAGCGCCGGTGATCATGATGTCGCAGAACCGGCAGGCAGCACGAGATCGCCTTGAAGCGAACAACGACTATCAGGTTAACCTGAAATCCGAACTTGAGATCCTCGAACTGCACCGCAAAGTCGATACGCTTCGGGAAGAGCAATGGGCAGCGCTTGTTGAGATGCAGAATCGCCAGATCGAACTATTGCAGAAATTATTAGAATCGAAATCCTGATATGTTGATCTTCTCGCTACGGAGGGACTTATCGTGAGCCTCGAAGCCTCAACAAAGTCCTCCTAAACTTTGTTATGCTAGCCTAATGTGCGAGGCATACTATGAGCGAACTCGAAAAATACTTCTCACCGTTTCGGAAAAATACCATCGGCTCCGATCGGACTATCACCACCCCTTACGGCACGAAACCGCTGATCTACCTTGACTGGACTGCCAGCGGCCGACTCTATCGACCCATCGAACAAGCCCTTAGCGATCGCTTCGGCGAACTTGTTGCCAATACCCATTCGGCATCAACGACGACCGGAATGACGATGACGTACGCCTATCACGAAGCGCATCGCATCATCAAAGAGCATGTCGGCGCAGGGCCCGGAGATCTTATCATAACGCACGGCTCCGGCATGACGGGCGCCGTAAACAAACTGCAGCGTATCCTCGGCCTTCGGATTCACGAGCGATTTGCGAAAAGGGTTCGCCTCGACTTTGAGGAGAAGCCCGTCGTCTTCATCACTCATATGGAGCATCACTCGAACCAGACTTCATGGCTTGAGACGATTGCCGATGTCGAGATCATTGGCGCCGATGAAGCCGGCCTTGTCGATACGGCCGATCTCGAACTTCAGCTCAGCCGCTATGCCGATCGTAAGTTCAAGTATGGAGCCTTTACAGCCGCTTCGAATGTGACCGGTATCGGAACTCCTTATCATGAACTTGCTCGCATCATGCATGCTCATGGCGGATATGCATTCATCGATTTCGCTGCTGCAGCGCCTTATGCCGATATCAATATGCATCCGGCCGATCCGCATGAGAAGCTCGATGCGGTGATGTTTTCGCCGCATAAATTCCTCGGCGGTCCGGGAAGTTCAGGCGTCCTTGTTTTCGATCGGGCGCTTTATGCCGGCGGCGTACCCGATACAGTCGGAGGCGGCATTGTCGATTGGACTAATCCCTGGGGCGAGCATAAATTCATCGACGATATCGAAACCCGCGAAGATGCCGGAACACCGCCAATCCTCCAGACG
This sequence comes from Bacteroidota bacterium, assembly GCA_030706385.1. Taxonomy (GTDB): domain Bacteria; phylum Bacteroidota; class Ignavibacteria; order Palsa-1295; family Palsa-1295; genus PALSA-1296. The sequence goes on from JAUZOQ010000008.1 coordinate 36,878, forward strand.
ATCAAAGCAGCATTAGCGATCCGCCTGAAAGAAGAGATGGGAACAGAGCGCATCCGTACAAGAGAAAAGGAAATTAAAGAAATGGTTCTTGCTCGGCTTCCGAAGATACCCAATGTTCGAATGATGGCCGGACATATTACTGAGCGTCTGCCGATCTTCTCCTTCTATATTATCGGGCTGCATTATAACCTTGTCGTGAAACTGCTCAACGATCGCTACGGCATTCAGACTCGTGGCGGCTGTTCTTGTGCCGGAACGTATGGCCACTTCCTGTTGCATATCGATCAGGCCCATTCGCATGAGATCACCGATAAGATATCGCATGGCGATCTATCCGAAAAACCGGGCTGGGTTCGCATCTCCTATCATCCGACTACAACCGATGCGGAGATACAACTTTCGATGGAAGCAATTACCGATATAGCTACCAATGGCCAGAAGTATGCTGCCGACTACCGCTACGACAAACATTCGAACGAATTTCTCCATACTTCCGCCAATATCGATAAAGACATGGAAGAAGTCCGAGCCCTCTTCGCAATAACATGACTAACGACTAGACTCCGTCATCGCGAGGAGTCCGCGATAGCGGACGACGCGGCGATCCTTAAGAGGACTGCGTCCCCTCTGCTAAATAATACGCAAGGTCATTGCGAGGAGCCGCGAAGCGGCGACGAAGCAATCCTTAACAATGTCGATTCCGCCTCGCCCTGAATGATTGCTTCGACCGGCATTCGCCGGTCTCGCAATGACGAAGTTGTGGACTGCGTCCCCTCTTCTCCCAGCTACCAGCTACCGACTACCAGCTACCAACTACCAGCTACCAGCTTTTCCCTTCCGTATTTTCGCAGCATGAAACTCGTCGCAATTCTTGTCCTTGCACTTCTCGCCACTGCCGGCAAATCCTTCGGCCAGGAAGAATTCTTGGATAAGCCGAAGGAAGAGGTTATTCAATATTTTTCAGCCAATCATTTTACGTATTCCATAAAGCAATTCCGCGATACGGTGTATCCGGCAATGAAGGAAAAAATAATTATTAGTAATTTCAAACGCTGGAACACCTTCGGAACGCTTGAGATATATGTCGCTCAAGATGGATTTGTACGATCATTCGAAATTACTTTTCCGCCGAAAGGATCGAAAACGATATTAGATGCGAAGAATATCGAGCTTGCTACAACCGAACTATCGAAAAAATATGGCGAAGTATTCTTTACTCATTTAGACGGCGGCGTCTCAAGCTACGCATGGGATACGGCTGGCGGAGAATTCAATTTCCTCGTCTACACCAAAAAGCACATCTGGACTTTCGGCTTCTATCCTGATACGGGCGACTAATAGGACTCCATCTCGATTTCATCGAGAGCCCCTCCTCAGTTCGGAATTCTGCCGTAGGTTACATTAACATCGAACTGTCCGTTTGTTATCATTACCGTATCGGCTCGAGGCATAGAACGCTTTGCATTGAAGTGGAATGTGCCGGTTACGTGAGTGAGACTGAATGCTGTGATCTTCAATTCGCCGGAATACCAATAATTGCTGCCGAAGGAAGTATGATCGTTGTAACCGCCCGCCGGAAATATTCCGGGAGGATTTTCGTATGTGCCCGGAGCACGTTCAGTGGAATCGATAAAGATCCACATTGAGGTACTATCCGGAGCGATAGCGTTGATCCAGATCTCTCCAGCAACCGTATCGTTTATTCCGGTAGCCCGTGTCTTTGCCCAATTCTTTCCATTGAGATCGGCGCTGAAATTCGGCGGCAATAGCGGCAGACCATTTACCACAGTATCCGATCCGCAAGAAGTTGTACTTGTAATAAATCCCCAGAGAGCAAGAGCAAAGGCAATAGCTTTCGCACGGGTCTTAAGATACTGGCGACGAATAGCGCGCAGACCGACAGGGCAATCTGACGTCAGCACCGTTCCATCAAACCGACGATAGAGCGTGATGCAAAGCTTCCCTTCTTTCTTTCGGATAAGCTCATTCGCCTCGTCCAAAGTCATCAGCGATAAGTTGTAGACGTTCTTATCGCACTTCATACAAAGACGTGAATAATCGTCGCCGCCTTTCATCTCCGACCATTCAGGTGAGTCGCAAGGCGAAGCAACTCGCAGTTCATCTAAGGTTATATACGACATCTTTTTTAGAACACGACTACATTTCAAAAGTTACACAACCCTCGTGCCATGCCACTCTATGTATAGGTTTTCAGCTCAAAATCTGGCACGGTATACATTCCCTCGACTTCCATACATTGTCATTTCGACCAGAGGCGAAGCCGAAGAGAGAAATCATATATAAGATAGATCCTTATTGACCTTCTCCCAAACCCCCAACTCCAAAACTACCAGCTTCCCCATCGTTAAAGATTGCTTCGACCGACATTCGCCGGCCTCGCAATGACGACCCTTAGGCATCCACTTTCTTCCCCGACTTCGGACATCGGACTTCAGACTCCGGACTTCCTCCTCTTCCCCTTCCCGACCATCGACCATCGACTTCTCCCAAACTCCCAACTCCTAAACTCCCAAACTTCCCCTAATGCGCTGCGTAGTGAATGTTCGTCCAGGGGTACCAGTTCGGGCCTGACGTCTCTATTCCTTCCCATGATCCATTCATACCTGTCGACGCCCCGTCTCCATTCGTATCTCCTTTGCGGCTGTCATCTTCGTACGACGTGAACTCCACACCCGTTCCGTTATAGTTCACTAGCTGCGAAACGCCGGACGGTATGTAGAGCGAGAATCCCGTCGTCGATGGGCCTTTATGAAATTTCAGAACAACATTATCGCCAAGAGTTCGCGTCACATTTGTCGGCATATACCAACTATTGCCGCTCCAGCCGCCGAGGACGTATGCTACTTCCGTGGCGCTCCATGTTGCTGTTACAGCTGTTGCATCGACGCAATCCACGAAAATTCCGTTGCACACATTTTTCTGCGATACATTATCGGGATTATGGAAGATGTTGCTGTTATCGAAATCCGATGCAACTCCGATAATGACGGGATGGCCGTTGTCGAAAAACGTATTGCCTGTTGCAACGCAGCTATGCTGACAGCGCGCCATATCCAATGCTGCGGATACTTGCATCGTGCCTCCGGCCGTATGAGCTATGACGGAATTCGTAATGGAGTTATTGGCGCCATCACCCATTTCGACTGCTCGCTCCAGATCGGTGCTGCCGCTGCCCGCATAAAGGATCTTGCAATAATTAAGACTGTTGCCCGAAGAATTTCCGAACGATATCCAATGCCAGTCGGCTTTTTGCGGAGTGGTTGCACTTCCATCGCCATTGTTATCGCCGCCATAACTATCGTCCTTCCATGAAGTAAAAACGACGGGCTTTGCAGCAGTGCCGTTTGCCGTGATCGTTCCGCCAGCGGCGAGCATGCCGGCTCCTTTATCGAATTTGATCGTTGCGCCGGCCTCGATCGTTAGAGGCGCAGTGACATTCACCTCCATATTCGATATATGATAGATGTGGCAGGCATCCCACGTCGTCGCCACAGTAATCGGCGCAGTGACTTCGACGACAGTCGGAACACAATCCGGAGTTACCGTATCCGCTTTCTTCGAGCAGGAGCTACCGAGGAGCACGAGTGCAGTAAGCATCATGCTCGAAGCAATCGCAGGGAACAATGTAGTTTTCATTTTTTGATCGGGATTAAGATGGAAAATAATCTCTCCGAAGATGATCTCCGCAAGAAATTCCGGCTCATGCCACTACTATGAAACTGTGTATTTCATAGCATGGGAACAAACCTCTCCCTGCAATGTTCCGGGATAAATGGACGGAGCCGAACACCCCACGGACAGTGTCCTCTCTGCAATGTCATTTCGAACGAGGCGCAGCCGAAGAGAGAAATCATATAATAAGATACATCCTTATTAACCCCTCTCCCAAACTCCCAACTACCAAACTACCAACTTCCCATCGTTAATGATTGCTTCGACCGGCATTCGCCGGCCTTGCAATGACGACGGGTACGCGTCCCTCCACTATGTCATTTCGACCAGAGGCAAAGCCGAAGAGAGAAATCATATATAAGATGGATCCTTATTGACCTTCTCCCAAACTCCCAACTACCAAACTACCAACTTCCCCATCCCCCCCGGACTCCCCCTTTTACATTTTACATTATTAATTTTATATTCCTCCCCGTTCCATGCCAGCCTATGTATGGGTTTTTGGCTCGGAATTTGGCACGGTGATGCGCTTTTGTGGACCTCTTTCGCAATGTCATTGCGGACTATTGCTATACTGTGCGAGAAAGGATAGAACATATCATAGTTCAGCGGCGCCGAGCCTGGCGAAGAATTCTTTCGTTAGCTTCTCAAATTGTTTCCTTTTTCCCGCAGGGAGTTTATTCCAAAACTTTTCGAATTCAATGTGTAACTTTTTATGCCTGAAAAAACTTGATTCGTCATTAACTTTGCCATCAATTATCTTATTCTTTCGATAAAAAGCCATAGATGCGGTAAACGCCAATTCCGCCATTTTATCTAGCGGTTGTATAATTCTAAGCGATTTCTTTAAACGTTCGCAGACTTTCCTAAACTTCTCCCGATTATCTATCAACCGAAGTTGCTTTCCTATCTTTGACCACAGAAAATTAAGAACGAGATAGCGGGCGTAACCCCGCCTTGAATCAACGATGGCATGATGACGCATTAATCTATTAAGCCAGAAGAACGTCAGATATTCAGATGCTGGCCTATCTTCATTGAAAATGTCCCCGTAAACGTCGTCCATAAAAAGTCGATCTTTCCCTAACCTCACCTCATAAGGATCAAGTACGCATGCACCGACAGCCTTTGCCAGATCTTCTTTGGTAATAATCCATTCATAATACCATGAATTGTTTTTCTTGACCTCTGCTTTATTTGCCCGTTTTCGCAGATATAAGTAATTATGCTTTCTTAATTCTCTTTCCAACCTGACTTGTTGTCCATCATTCGCTTTCAAATCCGGTTGGGATATTGCGTTTTGCCAATTTGTTGCCGAAACAATTTCACTTACGATATGATTGTATCTGTTATGACCATCTGAAGATGATCGCGGAATTTCTACAAGCTTGACTAATACTTCAGCTTTGGTTTTAGTGTGAATTGCCAAACTCCTGGTAGTTTGCTGACCGTTTATTATTTGTGCATTCGATACCTTCAGATTGTCTCCAGCACCTTTACTAACTAATTTAGCTTCGTCACAGACAATTGTTATTCCGTTATTGAAATACCAGAATAACTCCGGCTCTTCCGTCAATGTGGTCTGCATTCCCTTATTGATGCTTGTATTCCCAAGGAATCCTCGAATGTTCCTAGCAAAAAGCCTCACCCCTATATCGGAAAAGATGTCACCTACTTCTTTCGCGGCCATTGTAAAAATCCACGAGGTTATTCCTGTCGTACTGTCATAACGTTTAAAAACCTCTTTACCTCTGACTGGCAGCTGAATATTGGGTACTGGCGGCGCGGCACCCTCTATGTAATCCTGCATCAGACGCAGTAGCTCGATTCTTGAAAAGCACTGATAGGTAATGTTTGAGAGGCGATCCACGATGGATTCAGCCTCCTCTCTATGAACGGGACTAACCTTCCCAGTCGTCACAAACTTTAGATTTAACCGATAGCCCTTCTTTCTTATGTTTACTCTGGCTTCCTCCAGCTCATGCCTTATCTTCTCATCAGCCTTATTAAGAAGTGCCTTGAAGGCAGCATTATCATCGTCGACTATTGTGCAACCCAACTGGGCAAGGGCAATAACGTCGGACCGTTGTTCTGAGGGCACAGACGCACTTAGCCGATACTTGCCTTGAATAACGAATACAACTCGTGCCTTGTCATCAATAAAGATTGCATCAATTCCTTTATCGCGTGAAACACCTTTGATCGCCTTGACTATGTCTTTGTCATCGTCAAGAATAAAAGCTTGTAAAAACCAAAGAATAAATGCATTGTCCGGACTTAGAGTAGGGTATTTCCCCATCAATTCACCGACAAATTTCTTAATGCTTGAAAAGAGGTCATTATTATTATTCATATTTCGGTTCACAAAATGGTATCCAACGGCACTTTATGCGATAATCTTCTTCACTATCAAATCAATCCTACCTATCTCCTCAGCAAGCACTTTCTTTATGTCCAGGCGTAATCTTCCCAAACGGTTGGCAGAAAGCACTTGATTCGGCGGAGTCTGCGCAAGAAATGCTTTGGCTTTTCTACTAGCGATTCTGGAAAGTGATGCTAATAATAAATGTTTCTCATCCGTTGAGTCAAACTTTGGGAAATAAATGTCAAGGATTTTCTTATGTACGTCCCTTGCACCATATAATCCGCGAGATTGGAACTCCTTCATCATAACGTTAGTAATACTCGAATTAAGAATCGCAGTAAGATAAAGTGCTTCGCGAACATCATCTACATAGAAAGCATATGCTTTCGTATCAACAAAAAATGTCATTCCTCCAATGCTCCTAGGAAGAATGGCGGCATTGGCATCTTTAGCTGAGGAATTATATATAACTATATACTTCGAATTGAGATTTTGACTCAATAATTTGTTATTCCAATTCAAATAATCAATTGCAGTTATGTTCTTGTTTTTAGCTGTTTTAAATTCATCCCAGATGCGTTCAGCTTGTTGAAACCATTGTGCAGTATGAAGGTACCCTTCGCGCCTCAAGTCACTCGCGGATAAAAGTCGGCTAATCTTTCTTGCCTTTTCGCCTTCTGAGATCATAATCGGAAGCACAATTAAGTCTGGCTTGTAAAGGGCAAATGGCAGAATACTCTTCGCCAACGCGGTTCTAAAAATGAATCTGCTTTCAATTCGGCCTTCCAGATAGTGACCCTTCCAAGGTTTTTTAGATTCTGGCCTAATAGACTCAGAGGTTCTCACGTTGATAATTCTATCAACTAGATCCGGAGGACGTTCTTGAGTTAGTTCTATAAAATAGAAATTGCGGGGAGTCATTTCCGCACCTCTTTTAAACCCTTTTTTATATGGATTAACTTTCGTGCTGCTCTTTCTTTTCTGAGTTGAAAACGCTGAAGATGCACCCTGCTCAAGGTAATACCACTGCACATCTCCTTCTGTTAAGTGCGCCTGTGCCAATTTCCAGTTGCAATTGTGCTCCGGTATTCTTCCCTTGAATACTTTACCTGGAAGACCCTTGGTCGGGATTTTTCTACCAACAATTGCTCTCTCCGCAAATAACACTGCACTTGGTACCCGAAATAACGGCGCAACTTGGTCAAGATCCCAGATGCTCGTTAAACGAAAGCCCTTCGCTCTGCCACTTCTAGTGTTGTCGTGATGATCGGCACTGAAAAAACTGCGTGGTAGAACGAAGGCAAGCTTTCCCCCATCCCTCAGAAAATAACTTGAGCAGTATGAAAGAAATATTGCAGCAATTTCAAGATTAGGATAATTGGCAACCTTCGCTGGCTTCACATTGTATTTTTCAGCCAAAGAGTTTAAAAGCTTCTGATACTCCTCATTCTTTATGCTACCGTAGGTAAACCAAGGTGGGTTACCTATAACATAATCAAACCTCCGGTTTAGAAAGTACGGCTTATACAAATTTTGGACGATGAACTTCCAGATACTATCTCTTCCATCTTCTTTGACTTTTTTTAAGCCCGTGTAAATCTTATAAAAACTCTCCGCAAGTATATCACTTAGTCCGCCAGCTTGGTTTTGCTTGCGTAAAATGCTTTCAAATACCGGTAGCGATTCAACTTCTTGACCTTTCGTACTTTCAGCTAACGTTTCGCATACGTCCAGGGCTTCATCAAATAAGCGCACGTCTTCAAAAATTTTTGTATTAAGAAAATATCTATCTTTATCAATATTCATCTGGAATTCGCCCCCGAATAAGTTACTTACCCCTTCGGGCGCCAATAGTGTGTTGGCCAATATCACATTAATGTGAATGGGTCTATTTGCATTTATGATATCCTTCCCAAGACTAACCAATACAGTAGTTTTTGCAATTTGCACACTTAGGGGATGAATATCAATTCCTGTAATGCAATCATTTATTTCATCAACCGTGATTTCTGGAGAGAGTAGCCTTAAGCGATGTATTGCAGCACGAAGGAAAGAGCCACTGCCGCAACTTGGATCTAATATTCTCTCATCCTTAGTAAAATTATATTCTTCTACTACTCGCTCGCAGAGCCAATCAGGGGTATAATACTCTCCGAGTGCGTGGCGAGTATCTAAATCAATTAAGTCCTGGTATACTCCTTTCAATACGTCTTCATCTACTTGGTCAAAGTCAAAAGTAGACATTTCTTGAGCGATTAGTCGAAAAGTCTTTTTTAATTTCTGAAAGTGATTATCTGAATGTACCCAATGAAAGAAATCATTATCGACAAAATTGCGAATATTATATTTATAAAAAATACTGCCATCCAAGATTGCTTTCATTTCAGAATCTTCGACATAATCGTCATTGCTCAATACTTCGTATGCTAATACCTTAGCTAGCACGCTCAGATACGTATGGATGACAAAGGCGCTATCTGAATCGTCAAATGAGCCATATGCTACACTCAGGAATTTCCTCCACTGCTCATAACTAACCTGCACCTCTCCCGCTTCTCTGACCTCTTTGAATATTGTTGATATATGTCGAATGCTTTCAAGGAAAGTCCTACTATTACTGCCGAAGGCCCCTTCGATCCTTTTTAATGTTGCTTTTTGCTTTTCTTCACGAAAAAGAAAACGGTCTATCCAATAATAAAAATCTTCCGAATTATCTTCAGTAAGAGTAAATGACGCATCAGCCACATCATTCAATATTAATTCGTCCTCCGTCAGAGTTTTAAGTTTATCTATCTGACTTACGTCCGGAGCCACAACTTTCCAATTAATAAAGTCGGAAGCTATTAAAGTATAATTGTACCCTTCTCCGACACTGAATTGGCCTAACAAATATCCCGCTAGCTGCTCCTTGGCATGTCGATAATTGAGCTTTAGGTTGTTCTCGAACTCGATAATTATTTGATTGTACAAAGTATCAGCGCTACCCTTATGCTTCTTGTCTTTCCTAGGTATGTTGATAATGGCATATTCTGCCCCCGCACTTATTGCATCAATAGTCTTATCAATTTCCTTTACTCCCGAGTATAATCGATGCAATAAATCTTTGAACAACTCTTTTTTGGTATATTCCTTATTCGCTTTCCTAACAGCGTGATAATATTTCTGAATAAGATCTAGGTTTTCTGATTTCATCTTTCTGCGTCTATAGGTCTATAGTATAACAATGCGAAGATACGAGTAAAAGATGGACTGCATCCCCACTCCAGCGTGGAGCGGACTTCTCAGTTTAGTAAACAGGGATTCATATTTATTCATGAATTCGCTTTCCGGCTTCCCCGCCCAAAAAAAATGGCTATTCGGAGGTTTGAGTGCCGTGCCATGCCACTTATCCCTAGGGTTTTGGCACGTTGGCACGGTCGGAAAGATAGGCAGTGTGCCAGAATATAGATCGAATACCCATACATAGAGTGGCATGGCACGGCTTCGAAAAGGAATTATCTCTATTCATAACCTCACCCCGGCCCTCTCCTCGCCACGGCGAGTCAAGGACTTGAAAAGGAGAGGGAGTTTAAAAGTCTCCTTCCTTTTCAAGGAAGGAGATTTAGTGGATGGTTATTCATAAAGATAAATCCTTTTGGAAGCGGAGCTGCATTGTTCCGAGAAGGAATTATTTTATGAATAACCTCACCCCGGCCCTCTCCTTGAAAAGGAGAGGGGGTTTAAACAGAAGAAGATGATATATCGAAAGTAACTAATAAGTAAGAATACTACTATAATAATACTAATAGATATACTATCATCTATCATAGCACTAATCTGTCCGTATAAGAAATTAGTAGTGTAATATTATTTCAGTAGTAGATCACTAGAATCCGTCTTAGCAAGTCCATGCCATATTACTTATCCCTAAGGATTTTCGTGGCATGTCATGTTTAGTGGATGGTTATTTATTAGTAGGAAGCGGAGCATTGTTCCGAAAAGGAATGATTTAATATATAACCTGTTAATGTCGGCGATAAGTCTAACGATTTCGGAGATTCATTATCATTGACTAACCGGATGTACTCTTTAATCCGAGCCATGTCGAAATTGTCCTATTCGTAGCCCTTTTCCGTATGTGAGAGTTGAAAAAGAACAAAAAGTATAAGTCACATTCCGACCAATTCTATAGTCTGTGAGGCCGAGACTATTTTATGAGTTGAATGTTCTTGGTTACGACTTCGTCTCCACTCTGAATCCTCACATAATACGAACCAGCCGAAAGCATTGCTGCCTCAAACCTGATTTCAATAGGCGATGAAGGGAAACTCTGATTATAGAGATCGGCAATTCGTTTGCCCAGCAGATCGAAAACCTCAACATGAGTTGGCACGCCTTCCGCCGACTTGATCTTTAGAGTTGTCGACTGATTGAACGGATTCGGAACAACATCGACGAAAAGGTATGGAGGCTTAACTTCTGCTAATGGCGGTGGAGAGGCTATATTCTTGAAAGATTGCATCGGAATTGCCGTATCTATGTTCGTCTCCATCGCCGACCAATCCAGACTATCATTCAGATTTCCGCGTCTAACCTCTACCAGCACAAATACCGAGTCAGTAGGTGACCCGGAAGGATACTTGTATCGAGCAAAGCTCGCATCCAAACCGTTGCCTGGGTAGATAGCAACCGATTTAGTAATCACCGAACTGTCGATCGTCCCAACATAAGAAGTATCGATGATCTTTCGAAGCGTCGTACGGATCATGATATAATCGCTTGAATCGGCCAAGGCAGTTCGAATACTTGTCAGATTCAATGAGTCGGTTTTACGTGCAAGAATTATTGAGTCTCCTGCAACGAGCGTCATAGAATCTGAATAGAACGCCACCCTGTTGAGCGTGTCTGCCGGAAGGGTATCAACTGGAAGTCCTATCATCGTTATAGGCGCGATAGGTTCAGGACTATACGAAAGCCAATCAACCGTCTTATAGACTCCACCTCCCCTGACGATGATTATTCCACCGTAATTGTCTTTGGCCTTCGGAGCCCCGCAATCGAATAGCGCCACGGTCTGTGGAAGATGCAACTGGATAGAATGATATAGATGATCATTCAATGGAGTAGCAATCAGAGGAAGCCACCCGTTAGTAACGCGCACCTGTTGCTTACCACTATCGGTCTGAAGTCCTGCAAATCCTACCGAAGAAGGAACATTTGTCGAGTCAGTCATGAGCAGGATCGAATACGTCGATTGCGGAAGTGAAGGATGAGTACCGCCTTCACTCAGGTACGTCCGTTTCCAGTTATATACCCAACTCGCGAAATCGAGGATACCCGTTGATTTATCCTGCCAAGCAACGCGAATATCATCGTAATAGACGGGTTTGTTCTTCAACTTCGTTTTATTGTTTTCATTTGTATCCGATCTCGAAGCTGCGTTCACAATCGGATAGTGGTAATAGGCAGAATCGATGTATGGCTTAAAGACCCGAAACGGCGACCACATTCCTTGCTTAAACACTTCGAGATATTCGATGCGCTGCCTCAGTATCGGCCAATAGTTGTTATTCGTTATCCATTGCCCGTTATTGAATAATTTGGCCTCCCAAGCAATCTCATCGTATTCTTTGTACGTGCCTGCTTGCGCTCCTGTGGACTGTATGCTCGGTGTTTTGCCCTGAGGCGGAGGGGTACAGCAGCAACCGCAGCCGATTCCGGTGCCTATGCCGATATTTGCGTCGGGATACCGCAACGAATGCATTGCAATACTCGGATGGCGGTTATAGCAAAGACTAGGCAGGCCGTTGGAGACGATATAGGGGTATGCCGGATTGCCTGTGATTACTCCGGAGACATCCTTGAAGGTATTATATAAGATCTTTCCATAATTCTGCCATGCAAGGCGAACCGGATATTTCGTGTTCGGAAGAGGCCGACTGGTGATGGTCGGGAATGCAGAGGCATCACGGCTTGCGTTAGAAGTCAAGTTCTTGTAAAAATATTGCATCGGATTATCTGCGATGAAGCTGATGCTATCAGCAAAAATCCGTAAGCGGAGTGCAGCAATACCTTGCGGATTGAAGGCATTTCCAGTTATTCCCTGATACCCTGCTGCAACCCACCAAATTGAGTCGCTGCCGTTACTGTAATCTCCGTAACCTGTTCCTTCTGCGTATGGTGTAATGACGGGAGTAACTTCGGAATGATCGGAGCCTGTTGTATCCTGAAAAGGATGTCCCATATATCGAGTAAACATCCATCCGCTATCCGGATGTTTTTGATACGCTACTTTGATCCTTCCGCTATCCGCTGAATTCCAATACACGATTGCAACGGATTGATCATTCATTCCCGCGCTTATCGATGGACGGCTGTTCGTACCCGTACTATCGAGAAGAACTTCATGACCGGTTGCGATATTATCTCCGGCAGAATGCTCATTGTATCCTTCAATCGTCGTTCCTTTGCGCGGGTAGCTAACGTAGAGTTTTCCATCTCTGACGTATGTTCCGATCGTGCGAGTGCCGTTCTTGATCTCGGCAACTCTTCTACCGTTATTGAAGGCATATTCCGCTTCTTCGGTTGCGGCACCCTTTGCCATTCGGATGGCAATTCCCTTTTCGAAGTAAAGGAATTTTGCATCACCTGGCTTTAGATAAATTGCGAATGCAGAGTCGTTCTTTACAAGCCATGTCGAATCTCGATGCCAGAGGTCGCGGACAACATAGTATGTGGTACGTGAAGAAGGATCCATCATAGACGTGTCAATGGTGAACCAAACTTTGCGTACATCAATATCGCCAAAAAGTGAATGGGGCTGGTCTTGTGAGGCAAGACCTTTGCAATAATATTCACTATCATCTCCGGTTTTGTGATCCGGGTATAGCCGTGTATTTACCACTAGCGCAGCATAATTCTTAGTAGATGAATTAATAGAATCTTTGAATAATCCAACTTCAGCATACGTTCGTCGTGCCGAATCAGGGACAAGTTGATCAGATAGAATAGAATCAAGAAATTCTCCGTGTGCCCCTTTCTCCCATAATTTTACCTTGGTGCTACAGAAGCATTTAAGAAAGGCACCACGATATGTTGCTGCATTGGAGGTATCAATCTTATGATCGGAAGTCTGAACAGTATTACTCGCAGTTTGTATTGCTTTATGGGTACTATAAGCATCAAGCCACGTAAAACGTTTTAGTGGGTACGTATTTCCACGGAGCGTGTCGTAGATTTGGTTCATCCTTGACTCGGCCCTATAAGTAGCCCGAAATTGATTGGAGAAACCGAGATAGTATGGAGGAAGAGTCGTATCAACAACATTATGGCTCGATGAGAACCAGGTGCCTGATGCACTTGCCCAACCTGAACGACGATGTCCAAAATTGTACGAGTAATCCATCAGACTTGGGTCACTAGCTTGAGCTCTCAATGAAACGCCAAATAGAGTAACTGTCCCACCACTAGGAGAATTATCGCCATCAATACATTGTGCAATATTAAACGACGCTATACCATTTGCAAGCGATGTATAGTAAAGAGCAGTATTCTCCTCGGGGGTAGTTGGACGGAATCTATACATGGAAGCTGCAAAGGTTGATACTCGAAGGATAGTATCCACTCCTAGGCTTGTAGTCCCATGAAGCGTATCATGCGGGAACACCCATGAGTATGCCGTGTTCGATGGAGCCTCGTAGGCTTGGGTGCTAATCCCAGCCCAAGTGTCAGGACTGGACTCGACAGCTTGTTTCTTCTTCTGCGGATGACGTAGGCCTGTATAGGCGCTCCCACGAAGGATTGAGCATACCGTCTGTATCTCCTCCGTTTCAGAATAAGTACGATATCCTTTATAGAAATCGGTGGAATCACCAGGTCGTGCAATCAATAAGCCCTGCATCGTATCAAGAGAATTTGTTAGCCAGGAGGAACCTGAGCCCAAAGAGCTGTTCGGAATGTAATCGCCGGGAAATACGTCGTCAATCTTTACATTGTCAAAGAAACCATGACGATTTTTTTGAGAATAAAAATTTGAATATTGATTCTCACATACGGATGGGGGAATCCCGTCATAACTGAGTCTTTCCCGACGCATAGCCTCCGACATGCCCCCCATTTCCTGTGGACGCATATGGGTATGTAGTTTGCTTCTCGATAGCATAAAATCGACATACCCTATCCCAGACATTTGAGTAGCCATGAGTCCAGGAGCGACATCATTTACCAACAACTCTCTAATTTTGCTACCTGATGTTGCGATGACACCAGCGTAGCTTTCAATTCGCTTCTTAACGGAATCATCAAAGCCCCCATATGAATCATTATACGGATTGAGACTATGAGTACTATCGCCAAACCTGGCTCGATATAAAAACTTGTCCTCGATAGTATCCTGCCATGAGAGTGATCTAATTCGCACTTTCGTTCGATATGTTGAAAACAAGCGAATTTCAACTAGGGGTACCTTAGTCGGATTTTCAGAAGGATCTGAAAAATTGGTTATATATCTTGAGCTTGCGGAATCGATTGCAACAAGAGAATCCGGGTGACATAAAGACCGTAACGTATCGGGAGATTGAGTCCCAAAACCATATTCGGGTGTATTCTGAAAGTCAGTGACAGTATCAATTTGTACATACGAGGGCAAATTCTCGAGCTTGAGGTTCAGTTGTTTAAAAAACCAATCAATGTGTGAAGCAGTATTGTTTTCTAAAGTGTCGCGAACTCTCCAACTCTCCCGCAAGGTATGGTATATTGCAGGGGTTATCATCGTATCAACTAATCTTAGCCACCCTGCTTGTGTGCCGTTGGAAGAATCCTTGAAGGGAGTAAATGGAAAGACACTCCAACCGCTATCGGTCCCACCCCGTTTAAATAATATCTGTATTCTTAGTAGGGGCAAATCTTCATTTGATCCCGACCAATGCGAACTATCGATATGCCCTGCAATTGTATCAAGACTGAACTCTAATCGAGCACTGAAAGCTTTTGCCGTTTGTAGAGGCATAAAAGGTGCCATCTCATTCCACTTTCCCCCTCCGATGGTTGTGAACATTTGATCAGCACGTCTATTATCGTTATATCCTAGAATCAATCTGCCATCTGTTCCGACTTGCAATGTATCAGGTGTAGAATGCTTCATTCTTGATAAATATGTCTGGGTAACAAAGTTTGGATCCTTATCGAATTCTGCGTAAGGAGATACGTCATTTGAATCGTAGGTATTATTATGCCACGTGTAGTCGGCAGTATCAATAAAACGCCATCTATAACCAGCATCAAATCCACCATTCCAAATCCCTATCCCCTGAGGGGAGGGGTAATAGATTCGTTGCACCAAACTTCTTGCAAGACCTGGAAGGTCAAGGTCTATTCCATTATAAAACGAAATATATCCCTTGCATCGTCCCCCGAAGGGGATTTTTGTCCCGTCAAAACCAGTAAAATCTGATATGATATTAAATCCAAGGGAATCCTGTATTCTCATTACCCTTGCATCGTCTTCACCATAGTACGGCCCACCGGAAGCCCAAATGGCATTTCGAGCAGCGATTCTGATCGAATCTTGATCTTCCCATCCCCTAGGGACTACCATTTGAGCGAAGATTAGGGAAGGCAAGGCAATTAATACCGCAACAAAAAAAGACCATTTAAAGATATTCATACTCATTGGTGCAGAATATTATGAGTTAGCGGACAACTGTGAATTTTATTACTGATTGGTATCGTTCGGTTTGAATTTTTAGTATATATCCTGCCGAAGCCAACGAATGAATATCCAGTGGAATAAAATGAAAACCCGCTGACTCCATAACATTTGTAAGAGGTTGCATTAATATACTACCAGAAATGTCAAGAATTGAAAGGGAAATATGCTGAGCAACAGGAAGCATCATTCCCAAGGTTAAGTTTTCTCTCGCTGGATCTGGAAAAATTTGCGTTTCTAGGGAATCACTCTTAATCCGATTAACACTGGCAAATCCTCCATTAGTGGTATGCAATATTATCCCCCCATCACCAACTGCCCAGCCCGTTATACTGTCTATGAACATCACGCCATAGAGTGTATTTTGAGTACCGCTATTCTGTTCTTGCCAATTAATCCCGCCATCGTAGGAACGAAATATTTTTCCGTGCTCTCCGACAACTGTTACATTTCTCGCGTTTGATGCACTTATGCCTTCTAGCGAATGACGCTCAGTTACCCCAGCGAAATTTATTGGCACAAGAGAATACCCCATGTTTCCGCTAAAATATGAAAAAATGGTACTAGCGATGAAGACAGCTCGCAGGGAGTCCAGAACAGCAACGCCGTCAAAACCCCCGTTTTGGATATGTTCACGAGGAGCAAATTTCCAAGTTAGCCCGCCGTCGGTAGTAAGAAAAATACTTTCAATATATGAATGAGGAGGATTTGGATCTACGTATTTCGTACCGACTGCAAAAATGCGCATGGAATCAATCGCGGCGAAAGCAGAAATTTTCCCAACATTAGTTGTGTCCAATGTCCATGTTTTGCCTCCATCAATGGACCGGCCAATGAAATTTGCGGCTGAGCAGAATCCTCTACTACTACTTGAGAAATAATAATTATCGCTAGCATCAATGCCTGTGTTGTAATTTTTCCAATTCTTCCCGTTATCAACAGTTATTCCAATCCATCCTAAGCCTTTTATACTATAACCATATCCAAAGTCACCCTTGAATTCTGCTACTCCAATCGAGTCATTATAAACTTGCCAGCTATCTCCGCCATTGGTAGAATAAAGAGTATATGTTGTGCCCACCTTTACATATCCTGTATCGCGGTTCTTAAAGAAGACATGAGTGAATCTTCCATTATTACCACTATTTTGCTGAAACCATCCTAGTATTGGTTCCTGAGGCTGAATTGGTGGGCTTGTGTACTGATCTTGGGCAAGAGCTGTGCTTGAGAAGAACGCCGTGAACAAGATTACAATGTGTGTTTTCATAATATGATGATGATAAAACCTGATTGTAAGAATACTGATACTTGAAAGCGTTGTCTAAAGATCTATCTTCACGCAAAACTAAGCCACCTTCGGGTCGATCCATTACTCTAAGAGTACTCTATTTTGAAAGAATACTTGGTGTAAATCCACCTTTTCAGGCCGTATTCTGCAATTCGTTAATTTTGGAATTTCGAACTGCTAATCGTAGATCGGGAATCCCTAACCCTACCTAGATATTTGTGCCGCGAACCCGCTCTTTATACGAACGGGTTCATGGACTTCAATAAGCATGCTACTTTATTTCACGAGTTCAATCTTCCTTGTTACGACTTACCACTAACTCTCAGCTATTTCTTAATCGCTTTGATGGTCTGAACTTCGCCTCCCATTGTAGAGACTCGAACAAAATAAGTACCTGAAGCCCAGGATCGAGTATCAAATGAGAACTCGTAATCGTCTTCATGCTTGTATCCTTCTCCTTCACCTCTCATTTGCTTACCCAAGACATCGTACACATCAATTCGCACCATCGCTCCGCGATTCAACCGGTACCTCAGTATGGCTTCGGTGCGGAACGGATTCTCGACTAAAGCTAAGTTGCCAATTGTTTCACTGACAGGACCACTTGAAGCACCGACTCTACTTGGCCCGCGAAGAATGCCGAGGCCAAGTTCATCAATTGATGGCAAGGTGGTGTCCAATGGGGTTTTGATAGAATCTTTGACCGAGTCGCGCCAAAGTGAGATAACCTGATTTATCGTATTCGAATATATAGTATCATAGTGTTTCAGATCATACCAACTTAAGCATTTATGGTTATCATTCAGATACTTCAATACAGCCAACGATCCAAGATAATCGTTGCCGCGGCCTTCAAAAAAATTAAAAGTGCGCAGCAAACCTATTACATCTGCACAATAATAGTTGGAATCAGGGTTATAATAGAGCACTTTTTTGAACCAGTCACGACCGCTCACAAATCGACTAGAATCACCACCCATAAGATACAGATCACCGGATATTGTATTGAATTCAAAATACGCGAACTGCTGCATTGCACATAGTTCAATATAGAGTCGGAGAGTATCATATGCTTCTGCATATTTCATTTCCTTATCCAGCCCTTCTCCTTTATCGTAGAGTGAGTTGCACCGGTCAGTATCATACTCTTGTATCGATAGACTCTGCGGATTTTTCGCTATTATCGAAGTCGTATTAAACTCCTCGCCACATTCCTCGGTATTTGGATCAATAAAAGGAGCCGTTCCATATTCCGGATCGTTTGGGGAAAAGCTAATATTAGGAGTGAGTCTTCCATTGCTATTCCCCGCTAACATCACGGTTGTTAAACTACTCCAGGCTCCATATCCCCAAAAGTTATTATTAATTCCTTCAGATGATATTCCCCCAATTAGGATACTACCTGAGGAAGAATTGAACATAAGATGATCAGAGCTATTATTTCCGATAATGCTATTCCTACCAAAGGTGGTTGTATTCAAGTTTATGGAGCCAAGTTTTATGCGAGGGCCATTCCATTCTATTTGACCGGAAGCTGCCGATCCTACAATATTATTATGATCTATAGTATCATAGGCAGCCAAGTTAACACTGCCGGAGTGTTTGCCTGAGAGATCTAAGACACTCGAAGGATCATCCGATTTAAGGCCGGGACCTGTGTTTTCGTAGTAGCGGCTAAAGAGCAGTGAACCATTATCATTTGCTTGGCTCAAATGTCCAACATCTGAGGCGCTAACTTCGTTTAGCTTTGCAAAGCCATTCCAATTTTGTGTTTGGATACCTGCCCCAAAACAGTTTGTGGCGGTGTTACTGCATA
>JAUZOQ010000080.1 GCA_030706385.1 Bacteroidota bacterium
GATAAACTCCTAAAGATCCGACAGCCGTTTTGACCGGAAGGATATTTCATATTCTACTCCTTCTTTGCTGCTCTCTCCTACCGGCAGTGATCTTTGCATCGACTCCAAAACCCAAACCAAAATCATACTCTCCTTCGAGGCCGCCGCTTGCCGGCTTACATCTGGCGATGAGCGCCGATTCTGCTCAGATCGTCCTGAGGCATATTGCACTCCGGAAGACAACCTTGGAAGTCGATTCTCTTACCATTATCGAGTCCGATAGCGTCCTTGTTTTCGGCGAGGCCGCTTATGTGCAAGTTCAGATCACCGGCGGCAAAGTCCGAACGATCGTGATTAACTTTCATCCCTTATCGGGAGAAAAGTATATCAATACTCGTAACACCTTAAACTCTTACCTGGAAAGATTTTTCGGCCGAGGCGTCATAACACAAAATGAAAGCGTCACCTACCGGCGTTGGGAAAATGAAGACGGTACGATGGAAGTATCCTATACCGATAAATATATGAGGGTGTTCGTTCGGCTTGGAAAACGATAATCCGAACGGAGGATTACCCTCAATCACCTTTTCTCTCCGATACATATTCGAACGGGAGATTCTCCCAATTCATCGGAATTCCCGACTTCAGATCCTTATAGATGTTACGGATCTGCGATAAGGTAAAGGTGAATCGCTGTGCCTCATTCGTAAAAATGAAAATGGGATCGGGTGCATTCTCGTATCGCAGGAGCCAGAGCGAACTGTGATCCATGTACTCGACAAAGAATTCAACGATCTTTTTATCTTCTCCGGCCAGCGTATAATCGGGGCGCGAGGCGATGATGGCGAGCAGTTCGTGGTTCATTCGTGAATAATTATTCAGCAGATACTTCGTAACATGATCAATTGCTTGAGAGTATGCTAACACTGAAAGGATAGATACCATGCAAAAAAAGATACCCGCACTGATGCTCTTCGCGACGATCTCTGTTCTCGCGGCTCATAGCACCTATGCACAATCCGGAGATGCCGGGCTGGCAGGATTTGTGGGCGAGCTGCGCGACTTGCGCCATCCCGCGATCACCTTGGATTATCTCTACGGATCCAGTGCTGCCGGCGATCATATCACCTATAACGCCTATCAGGTTTCAGCCGCACTTACCGTCTTCGGAGGCACTCACATCTGGGGCAGTGTACCACTGCGACAACAGAACGGACCGCTCGGCTCGGTCTCGGGTATTGGCGATCTGACGATCGTCATCAATCAAAGCCTGATCAACCTTGCCGGTCTTGATCTCTCCGTTGATCTCGGAACAAAGCTTGCCACAGGCTCTGTCACGAACGGCTCGCTTCCGCAATCCTATCAAAATGGAACAGGATCGAGCGATCTCTTGCTCGGAGTCGATCTCGTTTCTTCGAGCATCAATCTCGGCGTCGCCTACGAACTTGCAGGCGGAAGAAGTGCGAATGAGTTAACCCGTTTGAAACGCGGCGATGATTTCATCGCACGGGCGGGATATATGCACCACGGCGAATCGCTCGATCTCGGAGGCGAAGTCATCGGCATCTGGCAGATCCAGGAATCGAGCGTACTTAATCCGATCACTCAAGCCGGAGATTACATCAATGTCGCAGGAAGCAACGGACTTGCCTTGAATGCACTATTCAAGGCACGCTATAATCTTGGAAGTATGTTTTCAATAACCGGAACGCTTGGTATTCCGCTGAACAAACGAGATCACAATGAAGACGGGCTTTCCAGATCGCTGACGGCTTCGGCTGGAGTAGCTCTCTCTTTCTAAGCCCAAAATGGGTGAGAAGTTTCTTTACAAAGGCAACCCAACAGGTTGCTTTTGTGTATTATTAGAGTAGATGAAAAAAAGGATACTATTACTAATACTATTCTCCCTGATCATTCCGCATCGCGCCTCCTCCCAATGCTC
The DNA here is from genome assembly GCA_030706385.1 of Bacteroidota bacterium. Classification (GTDB taxonomy): domain Bacteria; phylum Bacteroidota; class Ignavibacteria; order Palsa-1295; family Palsa-1295; genus PALSA-1296. Next base: position 1,922 of record JAUZOQ010000080.1, read on the forward strand.
CGATGCAGGGGTATGCTCGTTTCACAGCAACGATAACGGCATTTTCCGGCGCAGCGGCATCGGAGTCGACTATCTGAATGGCTACAGCGGGCATGGTGATGATATCCGGTACGAAAATGCAAAGATCGCCGGTTACTACTGGTTCACGAGGAAATTTAATATCGGCGCCATGTTGCCGCTCAACCGTCAACGAGGCCGGCTCGGTACCATTCAGGGAATCGGAGATCTTCTTGTTGTTGCCGATTATCTTGTCAATGACCATCCCGGAGATCTTACCTTCCAAGGAGAGGAAAGTGTGCTTACCGGGACCTTCGAGGCAACATCAGTGCAAGTTGGCGGAAAATTTGCAACTGGCTCTGTCGATGTAAGCGGCCTTCCACTCCTATATCAGAACGGTCTCGGCTCGAACGATCTGCTCCTCGGAATTATTTACTCTGCCGCACATCCGCAGCGTTACGACTACGATCTCTTTATCGCCGGCCTTACCCTGCAGATCCCTTTCGGAATTGCGGGAAACAGAGTTGATTCCCTCAAGCGCGGAGCTGATTTTCTCGGGCGCATCGGCTACCAATATCCGATCATTAATTCGTTCGGACTGAAGGGAGAAATACTTGCAATTCAAAGGCTGTGGAGATCGACTTTATATCAATATGAGGTAACGACTTCCGAATCTTCTCCCGATCCGATCGTATCCTACTCGCATAAGGTGAACGATGATATTTTGCAGATCAATTTCTCGGCAAGCGCAACCTATAAGGTCAGGGAAGACATATTCTTTGAAACGGGATTCACCGTTCCTCTGCTTGATAAGAAAGTCAACTACGACGGATTAAAAAGAGATTACACACTTTTTGCAAGCGTGAATTATCATTTTAAATAATTAGAGAACTCTATTGCACCAGGGCACAGCTTGAGCCAACCCAATTCAACCCTTTGTTATAATCGACTCCGACCATTTTTCCGCGCGTCAGGCGAACGAGCGTGTGTAGAGCCTGCGGCTTTGTCTCACCTTCGCTCCAGATCAGCATCACTCTCAACTCCCCGCGAACGGCATTATCATCCGGAGTTGTGATAATATCGGCGTAATTCACTTTTTCCTGAAGAAGCCATGCGCTCCTATCCTTTGCAGGAATCGCCTCAATATCGGCAACAGTCGGATTCACATTCACTCCGTGACCGGCGAATGAATATAACGGCTTAAGCACATACCTGGAGAGATCAAGGTTCCGATAGTCTGCCTCGCTAAGATAGTAGGCATTCGGCACGGCTTCATTCGTTCCGGCCAGATGCGGCAGCAACACTTTCGAAATACGGAAATACCAATTCGGATGTCCGGCCCATTCGACATCGTAATCCTTCCGGATATCAAATCGGAGTTCGATCTTTTTTCGCAGCAGCTCGTCAGCAATTGCTCGATTATAGATCCGCTTGATGCGGATCAGATTGCCTTCGGGATCGGGATGAAATAGTTCGTTACCTTGCGAGATCACTGCCTCGATATCGACAATATGAATACCAAGATGTTTTTGTGCGAGCAGAAAATCGCATTGTGTTTTCTGATGCATCGGATCGATCTCCAGAAGAACCGTTTCCTGTGGATCGCAGCTTCCGAGAATTGCGCGTTTCAGAATTGCGTGATACTTTTCCGATCCCAGCGTCGGATCGATAAGCCCGTTCAACTCTTTCGGCAATCCATACATATCTCTCATGCTTTCACTGAAAGCAGGCTGGTAATGGTAGAGCGAAGGAAATCCCTGAAGTTCGATAAGCTTGAATTCCGGATGCGTGCGCGAACCGGTAATAGCAAAATCCACGGCAGCAAATAACGGAAGCGACGTCTCGCCGGAAACATTGAATTCCGAAGGAATCGCCTCCTTGCCATATTGCTGAAGATCGGATGAAACGGAGCGAAGAAGGATCTCTTCAGCAAGCCTTCCGGCTCTACCGGCCATTTCACGGGTAAGGAAGAGCGGAGTTTCGGCAATCCGGAATTCGATCGCACAACCGCAGCGATGCTCAAGATCGTTTTTCTGCGCTAGGTATTTCGCTTCGGAAAAACGCGAGTTGAATTCTTTTCGGAGTTCGGGTACCATCGATTGCAGTCGATTCGTTATCCGGAAAATTATTAATTCGGTCTGCCCATTTCGGATTCTTCCACCGAGACAGGCATACGTTCGATCTTGATCTGCTCCAGACGATGACGGATCTTTCGCTTGATCGTAAATTTCATTCCGCCCGAATTGATCTCATCGCCGACGTTCGGAATCCTTCCGCTGATTTTTTGCACGAATCCGGAAATGGTCTGATACTCGGCGCTTTCCTCGATCTTCGGAAACCGGTCTTCATAACGGTCGTTGAAATCCGAAACGCTCATGCTTGGGTCGACGTACAGGGCCTCACCTATTTCAAAGGCGCTGCGTTCGTCACTTGCAAGATCCGATTCATCGCGGATCTCGCCGACTAGTTCTTCTAAAATATCTTCAAGAGTAATGATGCCCTCGACTCCGCCATGCTCGCTGACAACGATTCCCATGTGCACTCGTGAGCGGCGGAATTCCAATAGCAATTTCGAGATCGGCTGAGTTTCGCTTACATACTGCACCGGCCTGGTCGCACGTTCGAGCAATTTATAAAACTCTTCGCTTCCGTTCTGACTCGGAGCGGTAAACCGCTCAAGCTGCGAGAAATGCGGAAGAAGATCCTTAACATACAAGATGCCGGTGATCTCATCGAGCGAGGTCTTATAGACAGGCAAGCGTGAGAACCCGTCGTTTTGAATGATATGCATGATCTCGCGAGGTTCCGTAGCAAGATCGATGCCGATGACATCGGAACGATGCACCATCACTTCCTGAGCTGTCGTCTCAGTGAACTCGAAAACCGATTCCAGAAGATCCGACTCTGCAGGCGTCACCACTCCGCGCTTGGCGGACTCCATCAATACTGTTTTCAGTTCTTCTGCAGTATGCCCTTCGCCCTCCGGAGATTTCTGTACTCCGAGCAGACGCATCAAGATATTTACCAATCCGTTCAATCCGCGGATGATGGGGTTGAAGAATATGAAGAAGATATGGAGCGGACGTGCAATGCGGAGTGCGACTTTCTGGTCGTTGCCGATCGCGATCATTTTTGGAAGCTGCTCGCCGATGACGATATGGAGCCCGGTGATCACGGCAAAACCGATAATAATGCTCGTCGTATGCATGACGGAAGGAGCCATGTTGAATAAACTGAAAAGCGGAGCCAGAATTGCTGCAGTCGTCGGCTCTCCGACCCAACCGAGCGCAAGACTTGCAAGAGTGATACCGACCTGCGTTGCAGCAAGATACTCATTGATATGATCGGAAATGCTCTTGAGGAGCCGGGCCTTCTCATTTCCGGCTTCGATCATACCTGTGATCTGTGTCCGTCGAACCTTGACAATGGCAAACTCCGCAGCGACGAAAAATCCGTTCAGCGAAATAAATAAGACAACCAGGAACAGGTGAAATACGATATCCATAGAGATGCAAAGATACGGGGGAAAAGCCGGGGGTGTTTAATCCGATTGTAAGCGTAGAACCAACGTTCCGACATCGAGTCGAAGGTGAACGGAAAAGCAGAGATGTATTGTCTTAGCGCTTATCGACCGGAATCCAGGTCTGATCGATCGGGCCCGTGTACTCTGCTGCGGGACGGATAATTCTATTATTGGAATATTGCTCCAAAGCGTGGGCGCACCATCCGGTGATGCGGCTCATCGCGAAGATCGGAGTATAGAGATCCAGAGGAATCCCCATCAAATGGTATGTGCTGGCCGAATAGAAATCGACATTGGGGTAGAGCTTCTTTTCCTGAAGAATGATCTGCTCGATATCGCGTGACATCTTGTACCATTGCGGCTCGTTGCATCGCTTACCCATTTCTTCGCTGAATTTCCGCAGATGCGTCGCTCTCGGATCTTCGGTACGGTAGACGCGATGGCCGAAGCCCATGATCTTTTCTTTGCGAGCCAACGCATCGATGATCCAATCCTTGGCGCGAGCCGGATCGTTGATCTTCAGAAGCATACGCATGACCTGCTCGTTGGCTCCGCCATGCAGCGGACCTTTCAGTGCACCGATCGCTCCGGTGACGGCAGAATAAATATCGGATAGAGTTGAAGCAATAACGCGGCAGGTGAAGGTCGAAGCGTTGAACTCGTGATCGGCATGAAGAGTGAGAGCCGAATCGAACATCTTGACCACTTCTGCATCCTGCTCTTTTCCGAGAAGCATGAAGAGGAAGTTCGCAGCATGCCCCAGGTTTGCCTTCGGCTCCGGCATCGGCCGGCCGTTGCGTAAAGCATCGTAGGATGCGATCACCAGCGGTATCTGCGACATCAGCCGAATACCTTTTTCTATATTGGCAGCTTTGGAATTATCTTCAGCGGATTGATCGTAGAACGAAAGTTCGCTGACGATCGTCCGGATGACGGCCATAGGATGGACGTTCTTCGGATAGGATGCAATACGCTCCTTGATCTGCTTCGGCAGCTCACGTGCTTTGATAAGTTTGGCGGAAAATTCGGAAAGCTCGGAAACATTCGGCAGCTTACCATAGAAAAGCAAGTATGCTGTTTCTTCAAAACTTCCTTTGACAAGATCGTGGATATTATATCCATGATAGGCAAGGATTCCTCTCTTGCCGTCGAGGAAACAAATGTTACTTTGTCCGGCAATAATATCTTCAAGACCTGCTTTGGGGGTGGCAGTTGCCGGAGCTCCGTTCGGTGTCGGAGCTGTTACGATTTCGTTGGCCATAGCACTTCGTCTTCTTTAAGCGATTTTCAAAATCAATGTATTTGGAACAGCACATCATAAACAATATCTTTTCGAACAAAGTTACCTTCCCTGCAACTAAAATTTACTCTCCGATGCTCGATTTTTATTTGCGTAAAATGGGCGAAAGGCCGAATTTCCGGTAACAAGTTCGGAAGATCGCCCGTAACTCTATGTGATGTTAATTTTCGGTTACCTGTCCGAAAAATGTAGTAAATTCGCATACCCAAAATAGTCGTATTTTTGTAGCGTAACAACAGACCCCCATTAGAACTAGCTTTTTATATGAACTTCAAAATTGAACAACGTGACCGGGCGACGATCTTCCGCCCCAACGAAAAACGTCTGGATTCTGTCATTGCGCCCGATCTGAAAGCGGAATTCCTCATCCTTGCTCAGCCGGATGTCAAGACCTTAGTATTAGATCTTTCCGGAGTCGAATATATCGACTCAGCCGGCCTATCGGCATTACTCCTGGCGCAGCGGCAACAAGTTCATCATCATGGCGATATGCGCATTGCAGGCGCCAGCAACGATGTCCGCTCTCTTCTGGCTTTGACGGCACTTGACAGAGTATTTCCGATGTACGAGACTGTTGAAGAAGCACTTAACGCTCCTCAGCTTTCGCTCATCAGCGTTCCTCCCGGTGATGTCAGCCCTGCAACACAGGCACTCAAGAACGGTATGAAGGTCGCCGGTGCTGCGATCGGTGTTGCGGCGATCGCTGATCTTATTATGATGGATGGCCCTCTCGACGAGTTCTCCATGGCCGGAGATGAAGACGATGTTATCGAAGATGATGACGAGTATGATGATGATCTCGAAGATGACGATGATATCGAAGACGATGATGATGACGAAGAGGTAGATGAAGTTGTCGCACCCGATGATCTGGAAGATGTCGTCTCCGATGATGACATCGAGGAGATCGAGGAAGACGATCTTATCGAGGCCGACGATCTCGACCTTGATGAAGACGACGACGATGACGATGACCTTTTCTGATCAATCGAGTTTCCATCCCTTCAACAAACGAATGATGTAATTTCTAGCCCGGGGCAATCCGGAGTCGGTGCGATTATACCTTTACCGCTTTCTCCTTCGCAGCGCGATCGCGTAACACAAATCTTTGGACTTTCCCCGTATCGGTTCGCGGCAATGCATCGATGAATTCTATTTCGCGAGGATATTTATAAGGCGCGAGTTCACGTTTGACAAAATCCTGAATGTCTTTGACGAGGGCTTCACTGCCCACCTGTCCCGGGGCCAGAACAATATAGGCTTTGACAATCTGCCCGCGCAAATCATCCGGTTTCGGAACCACGGCCGATTCCTTAACAGCTTCGTGCTCATTAATGACGGCTTCGAGTTCGGGCGGCGAAACGTTGTATCCTCCGGTGATAATAAGATCGTCATTCCGGCATTGGTAGTAGAACCATCCTTCGTCATCCTTCATGAAGACATCGCCTGGAATATTCCATCCATCCTTCACATATCCTGCCTGACGATCCGGTTTTTTCAGATAGCGGCAGCCTGTCGGGCCTTTGATAGCAAGTAGTCCGGGTGTATTCGGCGGCAGTTCTTTGCCGTTTTCGTCAACGATCTTTGCGATGTACCCCGGCACCGGTTTGCCCGTTGCTCCGCCTTTGACATCACCGGGTTTATTGGAGACGAAGATATGCAGCATTTCCGTCGAGCCGATTCCATCGAGCAGATCAACGCCGTATTTTGCTTTCCACTTATCATACACAACTTTTGGCAACGTTTCTCCGGCGCTGACTCCGAGCCGCAGGTGCGAAAGATCGTATTCGCCTTTTTCGTCCAACCTCATCATCATATTATAGCAAGTCGGAGCGCAGAATCCGATCGTGCATTTGTAATTGACCAAGGTCTTCAGCATGTTCTCCGGGGTGAACTGATCTAGCAGCGCAACACTTGCGCCAAACCGGAACGGAAATACAAGTAACCCGCCAAGGCCGAAAGTAAAGGAGAGCGATGGATGCCCGCTGAAGACATCGTTCTCTGTAGGGTGAAGTGTATTCTTCGCATAGCTATCGGCTATGGCAAGAACATCGTCGTGAAAATGCACGGTGCCTTTGGGATCCCCCGTCGAGCCTGATGTGTAGCCAATAAGTGCTATATCCGAGCGTGAAGTTTTTTCTGCCGGACAATCCGGAGATGCCTTCATCCAATGATCTTCGAAGGATTCGTAGACATCGTCTTTACCGTCGCAGATCAAAACTTTCTTAACCGTATCCATTGCCGTCTCGGCTTTACGGACTTCATCGATCGATGCTGCATCGCAAAAGACGAACGCACACTCGGCATCGTTTGTACGATAGCTTAACTCGCGAGCGCGAAGCATGGGCATGACCATGACAGCTATTGCACCGATCCGAAGCGTTGCAAGCCAAAGCGCAACTGCTGTCGGATTGTTCGGAAATCGCAACAAGATCCGATCGCCCTTTTGCACGCCAAGTGATCGCATAGCATTTCCCATCTTGCCGACCATTGCAGCAAGTTCGTCGTAACTGAATTGCTTATCTCTATAAAAGATAGCAGGACGTTTGCCGAAACCTCGTTTCAGATTTGCGTCGAGTAATTCGACTGCAGCATTGAGAGACTCCGGATAGTTGAAATCGCCTGTTGTATAAATCCTTTCGCCCCACATTTCCTTTGGTGGCAGATCCTTCAAGATTGTTTGGTATGATGACATGATTCTCTTAACTTGTGCTTACTTGTATGCAAAATTATGAAAAAAGAGTTCATGCTCGGCAGATTCCCCTTCCACGACCTGTTTCGGAAGTTTTCTTCCGCATTTGTGGGTTATAGATATGAAGCACTATCGAAGATGGTCTTCTTTGACTATGAGACGCAGCATTCACTTCATCATAATCCTTTGTTTTACAATAATTTCCGGCACGAGCTTCGGCCAGCGTTCCTGTGTTTTCCTGCCGGAAATAAGATCGAACGATGGCCAATTCGACCGTCCGAAAGCAAAAATCCATACCCTTCGTCTCTTCCCGGCGCAGCAGCAACAGCCTCTACTTCCAAATTTTGCACCCGATTTTCCGAATGTGAATATTACATTCAATGCCCTGGCCGATCAGGATGAACCTTCGATCGCAATCAATCCGACAAATCCCGACAACCTGATCGCCGGCGCCAACGATTACCGGAGCGATTCTTCGCTATTCCATTACCAATCTTTTGATGGCGGCAAAACTTGGGCGTACGCTTCATTCCGGTCCGTCTGGATCTTCGCTGCAATACCGAGCGATCCTGCCGTCGCATTCAACTCTTCGGGAAAGGCATATTTCTCTTATGGGCGCACGGCAATGGATATTAATCCGATCAACGATGTGATCTGCCAAAGTTCTACCAATGGTGGCACGGATTGGACTCTGCCGGTCAGAGTCATACTCGATTCTACCGATTCCCATCATGCATCGACAGGAGCTGATAAATATTTCCTAGCCGTCGATAATGTACCCGGCAGTCCCTATAAGGATAGGGTCTACGAGACATGGGTCGAATACGATATCGCCAGAAAAAACCGCGTTCGACTTTCCTACTCTACCGATGGCGGCAGTACATGGTCGGCACCAAGCTATCTGACTCCATCGGGCAACTATCAGTGTCCGATCCCTGCTGTCGGTCCGGGCGGAGTTCTCTACCTGACGTATGAGAATATCGATCCGGCCATTCGCGAAATTCATTGCATGATTTCGAATGATGGCGGAAATACATTCCCGACTGCGCTCGATAAGAAGATTGCGAACTACAATGATCTCGGCCCGCTCCTTCCTGCCGGCGATCCCTTCGCACATCCGACGCTCAAAGGAGGATTACGTGTCAATAGCTTTCCCTCTATCGCTATCGATAACTCTGCAGCCCATCATGGAAGAATTTATGTAGCCTGGGCTGCAATGGGAGCCGACTTGAGAAACCACATTTTCCTTTCCACAAGCGATAACTCCGGAAATTCTTGGAGCACGCCGAGAGTGATCGAGAATGATTTCGCTCCGGCGAAAACCGATAAGTTCTTTCCCTGGATCGCCACCGATGATGTCACCGGCGATGTCGGAGTAGCCTATTATGACAGCCGGACCGATACGACGAATGTGCTCACCGATCTTTTTATGTTATTCTCGAATGACGGCGGGCAGAATTTCAGTGCCGAAAGAATCTCTGCCGCTTCAAGCGATGTGCGTGCCGTCAGCTTGATCGATACGACAGGTCCGAACGGCCCGCGATATTTCTTCGGTGATTATGTCGGTCTTGCAGCACATAACAAGGTCTGGCATCCGGCATGGACCGATTCCCGAGTTGGATACGATCAGGATATCTATACGGCTTCAGTGCGTCCGCATGCGCCCGCAGCTCCGAGAAATTTCTTAGCAACTGAAGATACCATTACTCATCTTCCACGTCTAGCTTGGGAACATTCGGGACTCACAACCTTCGATGCGGATTTCGGTGATTATGTCTTCCGTCTGCAACGAACCGATGGTGGCTTGCTTGTCGATCTTCCAAAAACTGCACGGAGCTATTATGACTCTCTGGCCGCCATTAATACCGATTATACCTACACGCTTCACGTCGTAGCCGCAAATACCGATTCATCACTGACCGATACTGCAATCTTTTCTCCACGCTCGGTCAACGAACCGCTTGCTCCGGTTATTACTTCAGCGAAGGCACAGCCGAATGGGTTGGAAATGTTTTTCCGCGTGCCGGATAAAAACATTGCGGGAAGTTCGATACGAAATCTCTATAAGATCTATATCCTAACCAACGGCATCGTAAGCGATAGTTTCCTTGTATCCGATGTTTCGCGCGGCAAAGTTCTGAGCTACAGATTCTATTCTCTGACACCCGACGGATATTATCGCATCCAGCTTGCGGCTTCTACCAGGCGTGGCGAGAACGACACGATTCTCTCGGCGCTATCTCCTGCAAAATGGCTTTATGCCGGAACACCGTTAACCACTTATTCCGAAAATTTTTCCGGGAGTAAGAATATCTTCACTCCCTTTGCATGGGATACAACGAATGCCGGCGGCCTGCGTCAATCGGAGTTCATCAATGATTCACTGGCAAATGTTCCGTATCAAGCCGGGCTTGATACCTGGTTTCTCCTTCCGCCGGTGACCATAAGCCTCGATGCGAAGACGCTGGAATTTGCGCACATGGCACTCGTTGCTTCCGGCGATAGCGCAACAGTTGAAGTATCGACCAATGACGGAGTGGATTACTTCCCGATCGCTCAGTATGATATGACAAGCCACCCTGCTGATTGGACATCTTCGCTCGGCGCAAGCAGAGCGGTGCATGAAGTGCTAGGACTGAAGTTTCTGCTGGGTCAGGATGTGATTACTAGATTCCGGCTTCGCACTCACAGCTCCGCCGGAGATGGTTGGTTCATCGATAGCATTCAATTCACCAACACGCTTGCCGTATCTGCAGCTAATCAAATAAGCAGCTTCCGAGCCGAGCTTACTTCCAATCCTATCCGAAAAGGATCGAATGCATCGCTGAAGTTATATCTCGATCAACCTTCCAATCTCACAATTACTCTCTACTCGATGCTCGGGAAAAAAGAAGAAGTTCTTCTTGGCAACAAATCATTTGCTCCTGGAGAATATGAACTGCAATTCTCTTCCGATCTGGCCGGATGCTATTTCTTCGAAGCTATTGCTCATTCAGTGCACGGTGAAGAACGGCGGTACGGGAAATTTATCGTTCTGCCTTAACGCCTTCTATCTCGAAATCACAAGCCTCTTCGTTGCTGTTTCTTTGGAATCGGTTAACGACATAACATATGTGCCGTTTGCAAGACTATGAATATCCAATGAGTATGTAACAGCCGGTTGTAGATCATCTTGCGAATACACCGTCTTACCATTACAATCTATGACTATCAGTTTCACATTATTATGAAATGACGGATCAATGAAGATCGCCGCAGCGCTTGTTGCCGGATTCGGAAATATTGAATACGCAAGATGACTGGAGGTTGCATCAGTGACTCCACTTGCTCCATAGGTTATCACCGATTCTGAAATTTTGTTATTTCCCGATTTCGGTCCCGTATTGCCGGGCTGAACGACTCCATAATAGGTTAACCCTAAAGTATAAGGATATGCCGCTGTACCAGTACTATCAAGGGTTACAAAATAAGCGTACGTGCCGCCCGGATATTCCGGAGTCACGCAGAATCTTCCGTTATGTTCATCGAGATCGCCCGAGCCTTTAATAAATTCGAAATCTTCTATGTAGTATCCCAGAGGTTTCTCAGATAGCGGCGGTCCATATTGCGATGAGTTGAGTGCTGTTCCGTCGGGCAATGTTGTCCGATCGCTGATCGTGCGCATGCGGTAGCTGCTTCTCATCCGTGTAATGCTTCCGCTGCCATCGGTCTTGGAAAATCCGTATGCACCATAGATGGGAAATCCATCGAAGGCAAAGCCGATGATCGGCGAATGATGCAGGCTATCGGTATCATCATAAAGGCAGCGAGGATTCAGATGATGATGGTACTCTCCGGTCGGTGACGGATGACCCAGGCAGTTATCGAAACTTGCGCCCTCGACAATAATGGCATTCTGATTCCACACACCGGCACCTTGATACGACATCGCATCCTTCGCATTGAAGATGCTGACACCATTAGACCAGATTCCGATATGACCGAGTGGTGTGCCTATTGCTGTACCGGAATTTGCCTGCGGATGACGGGTGATCTTGAAGACGAAGTTCTGATTCCTTGGTGTATTCGGATTGCCGGGCCAGGGACCAATATCATATCCCGGAATGCATGATGCACTAACATATACGTTATCGGCTGAGTATTGTACTTGCTCTACATTCGATACACTCCCTCCATATCCCGTCTTGCCTGTCGTATTGATGATCCACGATGTGATCACGGGATCGAGTTGTGCCTGGGCTTCGGATATAGAGAATAAAATAATAAGTACAAAGAAAAAATATTTCATAGTGTGCATGTTGTGAGTATGAACAAAGATACGAACTGTGTGTGACTATCCCATAGTGATAAATAAAGACCGGATTTTCATCCGGTCCTCTCTTTTTTGGTATTTCTTCCTTCTTATCTTGGAGAACCGATTTGACCCGCTGTTAGCGGATCAGCGAACAATCTTATTGCAGCCATAAAGGCGTCTTCTGTTTGCAGTCATGACCATCGTCATCGACTTCGATCTCAACTCTGGATGGATCTGCCGGGAAGAAATCGGTTACGGATCGGTTCAAATCCCATCGCGTTGCTACAAACGAATTGAAGCCCATCGGATTTCCCGGAATTTTCCTTCCGGCAAGAGTCGGAGATCCTTTGCTGAAGATCACACTGATTTCATTGAGGCTTCCCATGATCTTATAGGTATTCCAATCATCGGATTGACGGATCGTATCGCCTTCATGAATATTTGCATCGGCCAGCAGGAAGATATGGCATGCTGCGACGGCGTTACTCGTATCCTTATTCTTTAGAATAAAGATGGGCAAGGTATCACGCAACGTGATGTCATAGTTAAAACTGTACTGACCGTATTTAGTGATCGTCCCGCTTCCGTAGGCATAGAGCAACCGTCCCGGATCATTCGGCATTTCCCAGGCAACAACGATCGTCGCAGTTGCCGGCAATCCGTTCTTACCGCCGTTATGATCGTCGTGAATTCTTCCCTGAATGTGGCCGACCGGTTCGCTCGTGAACCAGAGATCCGAATTCACCACAGGCAGAGTATCCACCGGAGTGAACGAAGCATCTGCGCATGAGCCTAAGGCTGCGGCCAGAAGAAGAAAAAGTAGGAGATAGAATCTATTCATTGTCGTAATGAGGATCAGAAATGAAAGATTAGTGATCCAGTGATCGCGCGTTTGCTGCCTGCTGTCGGATTACCGTTCACATTGACAAAGAGCAGGCTCTGCTCAAAATCGGTTGAGAACGAGAACGTGTTCGAGATCGGCATAACAAACCCAACAGAAAATTTCGTGATCGGGCCGGCACTGCTTAGCCCTGCAAGCGCTCGTGCTTCAGGAATGATCGTATTGAAGAGTTGCAAGTAGATCGCAGAGTATGTCCACGATGCGCCTCCCCAGGTGATCGAACGGTGATCGTCATAACCACCCTTGCCATTGGAAAGATAGATCGGGAAAGTTTCCTGACCTGCTTCGATTGCGAAAGCATTCATCGGATCGGCATCCCATTTCAGGCCGACTCCAAAATTATTCCACACGGGAAGTGTTACGTCATGCCTTCCCTGATCGAACTGCAGCGTGCCGATACCCTTGATGCTTGCAGATAATCTGCTAACTCCGGAGCCGGCCGGATTCGATTCGGGATTGAACAATCCACGTCCGGATCCGTTATCGCCAATGGCATCCTTCGGCTCGCGGGCATCGGTGATCGTGATCGGCTTGAGGATATTTTCCGCAATCGTATTTTCTTTGAATGACGAGTTATCAGCATGCTCTTCAACAACCTGAGCTTTTTCAACGACCGGAATATTCTTCGGAATAGAAACAGAAGATGCATTCTGCTTCACGTCTTGAGCTTTGATTTCGCGTTTCTCCGGTGCGACAACCTGATGCTGTACAGGTGATTCGTTACTCGAATTCTTCAGCGTTGCTTCTGCTGTTGCGATCGGAGCAGGAGTTATTGCCTGAACGAGCGAGTGTTGTGGGACCTGCTCGATCTGGCGTGTTACGCTCTTTGCTGCAGCGGGAGTAGCGATCTTCACATCGTTATTGGATGTCATCTTGATGACTCCGATCGTCGAAAGAACTCCGACCGATGTTCCGATAATAAGCGTGATCAGCCCTTTGCTTACAGCCGTCGTTGCAATAGGTGCGGCCGAACTCAGAGCGGAAGAGATACCGGTGGAAACGGGATTGACAACTGCCGGAGCCGTAGCGACCGATGCGCTTGCAGCAACGATGAGGCCGGCGCGCTCGGCGATCTGCGATTGCAGATAGGTCGGCGGCTGAAGCTGCATGATATCGGCGGCGAACGCTTTCTTCAGCTCCATGGCCGAAGAGAATTCTTCCTGAAGTTCAGGCGAATCCTTCAACGCTCCGAAGAGAGCGTTGCGCTCGGGTTCTGTCGCCTCTCCGTCAATGAAGAGGTGGATCAGATCCGAATAATTGTTATTAGTAGTTGCCATAGGCGTTCTTTCTCTTTTAATATTCCTGTGTTTCTTCCTCGGATGATTGGAAGTACGGCGCAACGATCTTGCGCATCTTATCCTTTGCCCGGACGATCCAGTTGCGAACCGTCGTCATCGGTACTCCCATCACCTCTGCGATCTCATTATACGAGAGACCGCCATAGACTTGCAA
>JAUZOQ010000081.1 GCA_030706385.1 Bacteroidota bacterium
TCCCGATACCGGAGAAGCGATCTTGTTTCGCGCACTGGAGCCGGTGCACTGAACAAAAGAGATGTTCCGTCGTAGGAAAAAAGCCAAAACCGAAAGAGATCTGCTCTCGGGCCCTGCAAAACTTTGCGAGGCTTTGGGCATAGCAAGAACGGAAAATGGTATCGATCTCATCACCGGCGAGACCTTATACTTAACCCGAGGATCGCTTGGTAAAGATGAAAGGATCGGAGTCTCCACTCGAGTCGGCATAACAGTGGGAATCGATAAGAATTGGAGATATTATATTAAGAATAATCCTTTTGTATCGAAGGGTCGACCTTCATCGTAATCTGATGTATAAGCTTTATTTCTTTTCGTTTCTATTCCTCTTCATTTTTTCCGCCTGTGGAAGATCACATACAATGGATTCCGTGAAAGTGACGCGACTTTCCCCCGAGACGCTAAAACTTGCGTCGGAAATGGAAGATCAAGCAAAGGAACATGTGCACATGCCTACGTTGCCGCAAGACTATCCAGTTGATCGGTATTTCAATATCGCGCCGGCAGAACTTAGTAAGGCTTCACTCAGGGGAAAGGTAGTGCTTCTGGATATCTGGGATTATACCTGCGTCAATTGTATTCGCACCTTGCCGTATATCAAATCATGGGCTGAGAAATACAAGGACAAGGGACTTGTTATTATTGGAATCCACTCGCCGGAATTTGATTTTGAAAAGAATTCCGAAAATCTCAAAGCAGCAATTCAGCGCTTTGGTTTGACTTATCCGGTTATTGCCGATAACGAATATGAGATTTGGGATTCGCTTGCCAATAAGTATTGGCCAGCTAAGTATCTTTTCGATAAGGATGGTATTCTTCGTACCACGCATACCGGCGAAGGTCAGTATCAGGAATTTGAAGCCTTTCTCCAGAAGATACTCCTTGAGCGCGACAGCACAATTACTTTGCCTCCGCTGATGCCGATCGTCCGGTCATCCGATAAACCCGGTTCAGTCTGCTATCGGCCTACTCCGGAAACCTACATCGGCTATCAACGGAATCACCTCGGAAATTCCGAAGAACTTGTGCCGGACAAGATAACCACCTTCAGGGCTCCGGCGAATCTGAAGCCAGATCTTCTGTATCTTGACGGTGCCTGGAAAGTTGCCCACGAGTTTGCTGCGCCGGCTGGAAA
Organism: Bacteroidota bacterium; assembly: GCA_030706385.1. Classification (GTDB taxonomy): domain Bacteria; phylum Bacteroidota; class Ignavibacteria; order Palsa-1295; family Palsa-1295; genus PALSA-1296. The sequence continues at coordinate 1,175 of JAUZOQ010000081.1, forward strand.
AGGTATGTCGAGCTTGCTAATTGATTACCAGGCAAAGGAGGTCAATCTGGTCGTTCATCCTCAATCGCCATCGGGATTTAGAGTCCTCGTCGAGCAAGATGGAAAACCGATTCCTACTGCAGACCGAGGTTCTGATGTCTCTGAAGAGGGTGGGAAGACATACATTAGCATTAAAGAGCCGCGAATGTACAATGTCATTAATAACTCCAAGTTCGGGCATTTCTTGCTTCGAATTACGAGTGATGATCCATCATTCGGAGCCTATGCCTATACCTTTACGACCGATTGCCGAACGGAGTAACTAGCAATTCCTGTTATTGGCCTCACAGGTGCCATCGCCCCGAGCCGCTTAGAGCTGATTTCGTTATTTGCACAGAGCAAAATCGCTTGGCCGTTGCACGTGGATATAAAGCCGTATTTTTGTATCAATGAACCCTGAATTACTCGCAAAGTACGAACCCGTTATCGGGCTGGAAGTGCATGCGCAGATGCTGACGAAATCGAAGGCGTTCTGCACATGCTCCACGGAGTTTGGTGCTCCACCGAATTCGAGAACGTGTCCGATCTGCCTGGCGCATCCAGGAACGTTACCAATGCTCAATGAGAATCTTGTTCGCTACATTGCGCGTATGGGAGTGGCTACGAATTGCCAGATCAGGGAGCGCTCCATCTTTGCGCGAAAGAACTATTTCTATCCCGATCTTCCGAAAGGATATCAAATCTCTCAATACGAGACTCCGATCTGTCATGACGGATGGGTTGAAGCAGAACTGCCTGCCGGAGATTTCAAGCGGATAGGGATTACCAGGATCCACATGGAAGAGGATTCCGGAAAATCCATTCATGATTTCGGAGTCGATACGCTCGTCGATCTGAATCGCGCCGGAGTACCTCTCATTGAGATTGTCAGTGAACCCGACATGCGTTCAAGTGATGAAGGCTATGCCTACCTGACTGCTATCAAATCCTTCGTTACCTATCTCGGCATCTGTGACGGAAATATGGAAGAAGGCTCGCTTAGATGTGATGCGAATGTTTCCGTGCGCGTTCGGGGAGCCGACAAGTTCGGCCAGAAAACAGAAGTCAAGAATCTGAATTCCTTTCGCAATGTAAAGCTTGCCATTGAAGCGGAGATCGAACGACAGATCGGTTTGCTTGAATCAGGCGGGACGGTGAAGCACGAGACCATGCTTTTCGACGCAAACAAAGGAATCACCAGACCCATGCGGACGAAAGAAGAGGCCCACGATTATCGCTATTTCCCTGAGCCCGATCTATTGCCGGTAACGATCACTGCGAAATATCTTGAAGAAATTAGCAAAGAATTGCCGGAATTACAGCGCGTTCGCCGCGACAGATTTATCAATGATTTTGGTCTGCCGAAATACGACGCCGATGTACTGACAGTCGACAAGGCGATGGCTGATTTCTTCGAAGATGCGATCTCTAATCTGGGTTTGAAATCCAATGATCTCATAAAGAGTATCTCGAATTATTTGATGGGAGATGTAATGAGAATCCTCTCCGAGAACAAAACAACGATCCAGTCTCTTGGATTAGAGCCGAAGCATTTAGCCGACTTGATCTCACTTGTAGCCGATAAGACGATCTCGAACAAGATTGCCAAGGACTTGTTGCCCGAGCTTATTGGCTCCAAATTGTCACCAAATGAGATCGTTGCACAGAGGGGAATGGCGCAGGTTTCGGACGAAGGGGCTCTGCGTGATGCAGTCAAGGCCACTCTCGCGAATAATCCCGATAATGTGGCGAAGTATAAATCCGGCAAAACGAACTTGTTCGGCTTTTTCGTCGGCCAGACGATGAAGGCAATGAACGGAAAGGCAAACCCGACATTGCTTAATGAAGTGGTGAAAGAGGAACTGGAAAAACTATGAGAAGAAAATTCATTTGCGGCAACTGGAAGATGAATGGAACACTTGAAGAAACAAGTGCGCTGCTTGCAGGTATCGTTGGATTATGGGAGGAATCCTACCAGGATATCGAGATCGCTGTTTGTCCTCCATTTACCTCTCTTGCCTCTGCGCAGTCGCTTCTTTCCGGCAGAGGCGTACGAATTGCTCTCGGCGCTCAAAATTGTCATTGGCAAATGAAGGGCGCCTATACCGGGGAAGTATCAGCCAGAATGCTTTCGGAGGCAGGTTGTACCTATGTAATACTCGGTCATTCAGAGCGCCGAACAATATTTAACGAGTCGGATGAAATTATTAATATGAAGGTGAAGTCTGCGCTCGATGCCGGATTGAAGCCCATCCTCTGTATCGGTGAGACTCATGAAGAGCGTGAACTAGCTCAAACGTATGAAGTGCTTCTGCATCAGCTGACCGAAGGGTTGCGTGGGATTACGCCATCTCAAATGAAGATGGTCGCCATCGCGTATGAACCTGTTTGGGCAATCGGCACAGGCAGAACAGCTACACCGGAAATCGCTGAGGATTCGCATTCGTATATTCGATCCGAAGTTACAAAGTTGTATGACGATGGCATTGCTCGTTCAACGCTGATCCTCTATGGCGGCAGTATGAATGCTGCGAACGCAGAAGAGTTATTGGCAGGAGAGGATGTCGATGGCGGACTCATCGGAGGCGCATCGCTCGATGCAAAAGCCTTCACCGGCATCATTTCGGCTGCTACAAAATTTTTATAAACCCAACTTGACACGTTTCCACAAGCGCCTAGAATCTCTTTCAGCAAAGGCAATCGTTACCGACGGATCGATGGAAGTCATGCTTTCTCAGCTTGGCTATCATGAACATCCGATCGAACTCTATAACCTTACGCAGCCTGTTACGGTTGAGCACGTCCACCATGAATTTGCCGATGCTGGAGCGGAGCTTCTTCAAACGAATACCGAGCATGCCAGCCCGCTCGCTCTTGAGCGATTCGGATTGAGGCAGCGAGCTTATGAAATAAATCGTAAAGGTGTATGGTTGGCGCGGTCAGTTGCGGGAGAGGCAAATCTATTTGTAGCAGCATCGGTAGGCCCGGTAGGGAAGTACCTATCTCCCCTTGGTCCTTCCAAACCTGAAGCTGTGCTCAAATCATTCGAAGAACAGATTGGAGCACTATGCGATGGAGGTCCTGACGTATTGATCCTAAAGAGTTTTATCGAACTTGCCGAATTGGAGTTGGCAATCGAGGCAGCAAGAAAGGTCGCCCCTCACCTTCCAATTATTGCCCAGAAAACATTTCCTGAAGATGGAGCTCTTCTTGCTACCGACTACGCGCACAAGATCGCCAAACGGCTTCGAGAACTTGGCGTCGACGTTATCGGCACCAACGGCACGGTCGGACCGCAAAGAATGATCTCTATCGTGAAAGCCTTTGCGCTTCCTGATATTCCTCTGAGTGCACAACCCGATATCGGGATCCCGACATTGGTTGATGGTAGAGCATACTACAACGCAACTCCCGCCTATGTTGGTGAAAGTGCCGCTCGGTTAGTAGAGGCTGGAGTAGGCATCATCGGCGCATCCGGTGGGGCGACAGCAGAACATGTGAAGATGATTGCCTCCGCTGTGCTGCACACGCATGTCGGAAAGATCAGTCCTGAGACAGTTCAAGTCCGGCAGGAGAAGGTAAGCGGCACGCAGGATCAAGCACACTTTTCGAATTTCAAGAAGAATCTGGGTAAGAAATTTCTTGCCACGGTCGAGTTGGATATTCCACGCGGCCTTGATATGTCCACGGTCACGGAAGGCGCCTCGTTTTTGGCAAAGAACGGTATCGACGCAGTGAATATCTCCGATGGTGCTCGTGCCCGGCTTCGTGTCAGTTCGCTTACGCTGGCGAAGATCGTTCAAGATACCTGCGGCATCGAAGTCATTGCCCATCTTGCATGTCGCGACCGGAACATGGTCGGCCTGCAGTCAGAGCTTCTCGGCGCCGAACTTATGGGGGTGCGAAATATTCTTGCTGTGACGGGCGACCCGGCGCAGATCGGAGATTATCCATACGCAACCAGTGTCTATGATATCGATGCGATCGGCTTGATCCGAGCCCTCAATTCTATGAACAAAGGGCTTGATCTTATGGGCAATCCGATTACGGGAAGCCAGGATCGGGCCACGCATTTTCTTATCGCCTGCGGAGCAAATCCCGTTGCCGATGATATGGAGCGCGAAGTCAGGCGCATGGAGCAAAAGATCGCTGAGGGATGTGAAGTGATCTTTACCCAGCCGATATTTGAAATGTCAGTATTGGAAAAATGGGTTGAGCTTCTGAAGCCTTTCCGGAAGAATTCCCGTCTGATGCTAGGCATTCTGCCTCTGCGAAGTTCACGGCATGCCGAATTCTTGCACTATGAGGTTCCGGGAATGAACATCCCTCACTGGATCCATGATCGCATTGCCAAACGGAATACGACAGAAGAGCAGAGCGCAGAAGGAATCGATATCTGTGTCGAATTCTTACGCGACGCGCGATCTTTAATCGACGGAGTCTACCTCATGCCTCCCTTCAAGAAGTATCAGATGGCTGTCGATATACTGGAGAGGTTGGACAAATAGTGGAATATCCTCGTATCGGTATCGTCCTTGTCCATCTTAATTCCTATGGGGATACGTCGCTTTGTCTGAAGTCACTTCGCAACATGACATATCCGAACGCAGAGGTCATTGTCGTCGATAACGGCTCTACGGATGCAACAGGGGAAAGGCTGAGGAAGGAATTTCCGGAAGTCACGCATATTCGCTCCGAAGATAATTTCGGATTCAGCGGTGGAAATAATATTGGGATCAAGCACGCCCTTTCGAATGGATGCAAACATGTGCTTCTGCTTAATAACGATACGATCGTCACACCTTCATTTCTCGAGCCCCTTGTCGAACGCTTAGAATCTGAGAAAAATGTGGCCGCAGTAAGCGGAAAGATCTATTATTATCCGGCATCGATCAATGGAAGAAAAAATATCATTTGGTATGCAGGAGTCTATCAGAAGTGGCATACGGGATACCATCATATCGGTGTGATCGAGGAAGATAAAGGGCAATTCGAAGTTGCCAAGAAAGTCATCTATGCTTCCGGCTGTTTAATGCTGATGAACGGAGAAGTGATCAAATTGATCGGCGGGTTAGCTGAAGAATATTTTATCTACTGGGAGGAATCGGATTGGTGCTTGCGCGCCAAGGAGATCGGCTATGAGTGCTGGTATGAGCCAAGAAGCGTGATCGATCACAACTTCCGTAGCGCTCCGTTCGGCCGAGGGGAAACGCCGTTCTATATGTACATGCAAATGAGAAATTCATTTGTATTTGCTTCCCGTCATTTTCATGGGTGGCTTAAGCTTCGCCACCACCTGTTTTATCCGCTCTATATCCTCTACTATTTTCTTACGTTGATACGGTACCGAAACTTTCGTGGAGCAAAAGCAATTTTCTATGGGATCATCGATTACTTTCGAGGTTACCGGGGGAAGCAGGGCCTGAAAGAGAGAGGCTACATCAAGAACTAACATACACGTGTTATGCCAACATCACTTGTTACAGGCGCAGCGGGATTCATCGGGTCGCATGTCGTCGACGCACTCCTGAAAAACGGGCACCGAGTCGTCGCACTCGATGATCTTTCGGGTGGATTCGTTGACAACGTAAACCCCAAGGCGATCTTCATCGAGGCCGGATGCACCGATCATGTGAAACTGGCTCGTATCTTTAATGAATATTCGTTCGACTACGTCTTTCATCTAGCGGCATATGCTGCCGAAGGTCTTTCGCACTTCATCAAACGGTTCAATTATACGAATAATGTGATCGGTTCGGTTAACCTGATCAATGAATCTGTCAAACACGACGTGAAACGGTTCATCTTTACGAGTTCAATCGCAGTCTACGGAAGGAATCAGCTTCCGATGAAGGAAGAGCTTGTTCCTCAACCTGAAGATTCCTACGGCATCGCAAAGTATGCTGTCGAACTCGAGTTGAAGGCCTCTCATGAAATGTTCGGCTTGGACTACGTTATCTTTCGCCCGCACAATGTCTACGGAGAGCGGCAGAACACGGGCGATAAATATCGTAATGTAATTGGTATTTTCATGAATCAGTTACTTGCTGGAGAGTCGCTTACTCTTTTTGGTGATGGGCAACAGAAGCGTGCATTCAGTTATATTGCCGATGTTGCGCCCATTATTGCGCAAAGTGCGACTCTGGATGCGGCAAAGAACGAGATCTTTAATGTTGGTGCTGATACCGTCTATACTGTTAATCAACTTGCCGAAGCAGTGATGGATGCCATGGGCAGCAGATCGTCACTCAAATATCTGCCTGCACGGAATGAAGTGGTGAATGCCTGGAGCGATCACGAAAAGGTCCACAGAACCTTCGGTACTCCGCAAGAGGTAAGCCTCTCTGAAGGACTAAAAAAGATGGCAGATTGGGTCAAATCTACCGGCCCCAGGAAATCCAAACCTTTCGAAGGGATCGAAATCGAAAAGAATCTGCCTCCATCATGGAGAGAGCAGACGAAAAACTGAAACCTACCTTGTGCAATTGCCTCAGAACAGGGTACTGCTCTTTGAGTCTATTGCGCCCAGACCCTTTCCTCTACGCGTATTCGGACTCCGAGCATGATTGCATTTAAGACCGTGAAGATGAGTAGTGTATAATAAAGGTGAAAGACCATCGGAGCAACGATGAATTCCAGAACTACGATTACATAATTCGGATGCTTCAGTATTCTGTACGGTCCGGATCGAACCGGGTTAGAACCCGGAATACGAAATATCTTTGTATTCCAATATCTGCCGAGTGAAGAAATCACCCAGATCTTTGCGCCCAATAGCAGAATGAAAAGAGCAAGAAAGGCAAGATCAATAGGTGGTTCACGTCTGTATAAGTACTCGCCGATTAGGGATCCCAAGAAACCTGAGTGAAGCAAGAGGATAAAGGGGTAGTGGCCTTTGCCGTATTCAAGAGCTCCTTGGCTACGCAACCACTTCTCATTTCTGCGAGCAACGGCGAGCTCACTCATGCGCTGTAGGATGAAGAACGATATGAAAAAAGCAAAATCCATCGCCATTAGTTATTCTGCATGTCCAACAAAACCATTTCGCTCGAAAAGCCCGGGCCGACAGCCATCATTAGGCCGTATCCATCTGCAAAGCCATTGCGCAAGAATTTTTCGAATACATAGAGGACTGTTCCACTTGACATATTTCCATAGTCATTCATCGTTTCTCGAGTATTCTTGATCCGCTCGGGAGTAAGTCCCAGAGATTCTTCATACGCGATGAGCACTTTCTTCCCGCCTGGATGAAATATGAAGTTGGAGATGGCATCGAGATCCAATCCATGACTTCCAAGGAAAGAAACGATATCATCTTTAATATGCGTGTGGATGATTGTAGGAATATCCTTGGAAAAAATGACTTTGAATCCGGTGTCCAGAAAATCCCAGCCCATCACATCGAGATGATCGTAATAGAGCTTGCTGCGAGATGCAAGAATATCAATTCTCTTCTTCGTAGCATTATTGTCGCCCCTAACAATACATGCAGCAACTCCGTCGGAAAACAGGCTTGAGGCGATGAAATTACTTTTGCTAAAATCATCCTTCAAAAAAGTCAACGAACATAACTCTACAGCCACGATGAGCACGACGGCATCCGGATTAACACGAGCAATGAGATTTGCCTTCGATACGGCTGCCACTCCGCCAGCACAGCCCAATCCCCAAATCGGAATTCGGTTGATATTGGGATCGAGCCTCATCGCATTGATGATCAAGGCATCCAGGCTTGGTGTTGCAAGTCCCGTTGTCGATACGAAGAGAATATCCGTTATCTCACTTTTATCCAGATTTGCTTTGACAAGACATTCCTCGATTGCCTGGATCGAATACTGAAGCGAGACGCGGATATATTCCAGATTATGCTCGTGGAAATTGTGATGGCGAGCATAATAATCCAGAGGTTCGCAAAAATTACGCTCCCGGATCTCCGTATTATCGAAGGCATCGATCAATCGTTCGACAAGCGGAAAGTCTTCTGCAAACATGTCTTTCACATATTGCTTGACGAACTGCTGGTCGAGCTTATGCGGGAATGTGATAGTGGCTATTGCATCGACAAACGGCATGAGATACGTTAAAGGTTTGTGGAGATGTGCGAACGATAGACAAGATTCTGTGACCCCGGGAAGGTAGGGAATGCCTTTCAGGAATTACTCTCCATGACTTTCGTCAAGATCGGCATGATCATCACCGCCGAGACTGTAATAATTATTTTCCTCGTCTTCGCGCCCAACAGCTTCTTCTTTATCATCGATCTCCGCTCCCGGCACATCGAGATCGTCGCCCGAAAGGGAAGTGTCGTAATCTTCTTCGTTCCATTTTGATTGCATCACCCCTTCGGCGACTTCAGAATTATCATCGGGATTGATGTTGGTAGCTTTCGATTCTTTGTTGTAGATATCCTGACTTGGAGAATAGACTGGGTATCCGGGGAGATCGCTTTTCTTGCCTTTGCTTTTATCGGCTTTATCTGAGTTCATAATTGAGAAATATGATTATCAATTCGTTACAACGAGATAACGAATTAGAACCAGCCTGAATTACATGAAATTTCGTATTCTATTGCGGTAAGGAGAGATCATTTTTTCCGCTTCGCATCGATACTCCAGGGTCCGGCGCCCACAGCCGAGAAATAGAGCCAGAGGAAGCAGAATATGACGGCAGGACCTCCGCCATTGGCGACCGTCCAGAAACTGCGCGATGCATGCCCCTGGAAATAGGCAACAGCCATTTCTCCTGCAAGAATGAAAGCTACAGGACGAGTAAATAGCCCAATAACTATGAGCGCACCGCCAAAGACTTCCAGAATTGCAGCAAGGCCGATCTCTGAGAACAAATTCACTGTGCCGCCGCCCGGCATTGCCATCGGAATGCCGAAGAGCTTCATTGTCCCTGATTGAATGAAGACGATAGCGGCAACGATTCGTAGCAGGCTCCGCAATTGCGGAGCCCAAGACTGCCATTTTAATATGATGTTCGGTTGGTTCATAATGGTTATCGTTGAGGCGCAGTATCGTGACCGACCATCCACTGCACACCATACTTATCGGTAAACATACCGAAGAACGATCCCCAGAATGCTTTAGCAAGCGGCATCGTAACCTTCCCACCGGCTGACAGCGAATTGAATAAGCGAGTTGCTTCGTCGTCGCTATCGGTCGAAACGGAAACAGAAAGATAGTCTCCTCTGCTAATACTTGCGTAGGAAGCCGGCCTATCGCTACCCATCAGGAGATTGTCATTTCCGATGGGTAGGGAAATGTGAGCGATCTTATTGCTCTCCTTCGGATCGAGATTATTCTGCGGCATGTCCTTAAAACGCATGATGGCCTTAAAATCTCCACCGAATGCAGATTTATAGAAATTGAACGCCTCTTCGCATTCGCTATCGAAGCCTAAATACGGATTAATTGTTGGCATAGTCGTATACGGATTAAGTTAATAAAAAATAGGGAGTAAGCTTCGGCTCTAGTAAACAAATACGTAATTCTTACGTTTCGGATTTCGCAAGGAATTCATCGAGCCGCTCATGTGAATCAAGGATGCCTTGCTCCATTCCTGCAGCGGCCATTTCATCCCGATCGGCAACAGACTGAAATACCGATTGGATCGTTAGTTTTGTCTTTCCTCCAAGGTTTTCAAGTATAGAAGTTTCCAGCACAACATGGCCGGGCGTGCCTTCATACTCGAATGTGCGCACGATCTCTTTCGGCGGCACAACAGCATGGTATACTCCATGGAATCCATAGACATTCCCCGACGGATCGGTTTGGACGATCCGCCATTTGCCGGCAGGCTTCGGTTCGAGGGATTCGACCTCTGTCGTAAGGGATCTTGGCCCCCACCACTCAGGAATCGCCTTTGGATCAATTGCGGCTTTGAAGACACGTTCCGGCGGAGCATTGAATATGCGACTTACGGTCACTTCCTGCTTTCCCGGTTCGGCGATTATCGTTGTTTTTGACATTGTATTTTCTCCTGCAAGAATAAGTGTTGCTGGGGGACATTATCCAAACCTCTCGATCGCTTTGGCTCGTGCTCGGGCCGCGACGACGGCTCGATCCCGGGGCTCGGCGTTCGTAACCAGTGAATGCATCAACAGCCGAGCCGCTGCCGCCACTTCGTCTACTGCGCGATCGATGGCCGCCTCATTAGCCTGCGATGGTTTTGTAAACCCGGAGAGCTTACGAACAAATTGAAGCGAAGCATCGCGGATCTCCGTATCCGTTGCCGGTGGTTCGAAATTAAAGAGAGTCTTAATGTTTCTGCACATAGTATTCGCCGTAATAATTTCAATATTAAGCGGTTGCCTCAAGATAGTCTTTCAGAGAAATGCCAATGATATGCGTCCAGCCCGCCGTGAAGCTTTCCCTTGCGAAATCACGGCTTCCTTGAGGGAAGGTCTCGATTCCACTATGGGTCAATTTCAACCGGGTGTTCCCACCTTCGGCAAAGAGCTCGAAGGTCACTTCGGAATTGCCTGCATAATTCTCATATCGCCAGGAATACGATAATCGCTTTTCCGGTATTACTTCCGTAACCTTGCACAAATGCGTGTATTTTTGCTGCTCTGATCCGGCTGTAAAATGGAATTCGAATCCGACTTCAGTTCTGAAATCTTCAATATCGAAATACCATTTCTTCATCTCTTTGCTATCGGTTAACGCCTTCCAGATTTTGGAAAGCGGGGCGTTGAACGATCTTTCGAGAGTAATTGGCTCTGGAGTCATACGATAATCGATATTGCTACGATTTCAATTCATGCTTGCAACATAATCATCAAGCCTTCCGAGTGTTTGTTTGCCACCCTCTATCGCCCCGTAGATCCGGACGACGTGATCGCGCTCGGCCGGTGTTGCGAAGGTACTACGCATTGTAAGCTTCGTTTGGTTTCCAAGGTCTTCGAAGGTGATCTCGGCATAAAATTGGGCATCGTCGGGGCCATCTTCTCCACCGCCGTGAGTGTAGGTGATCCGCTCCGGTCTAACGATCTCTTCATAAATGATCTCATTCGGATAGTCTGTTCCATCCGGCCCATGCATCACATGGCGCCACACGCCTCCGGCTTTGAAATCAAACTCTCTGGTCGTTGTCGAAAACCCATTAGGCCCCCACCATTGCTCCAAATGCTTAGGATCGGTCCATGCTTCGAAGACAAGTTTACGAGGTGCATTGATAATGCGCTCAATGACGATCTGGCGATCTGCAATTTTGCCATTATTTTGGTTTTTTCCTTCCATGTTTTTTTTCCTCCTTTTGTAATTTTTCGAGATATTCTTCCAAAGCATCGAGCTTCGTCTCCCAGAACTTTCGGTATTGCTCCACCCAGTCCGATACTTCGTTCAATTTTCCTAGTTGTGCCTTGCAATATCGCTCGCGACCCTGTTGCGTGATCGTCACCAGTCCGCACTCAGTGAGGATCTTCACATGCTTGGAGATGGCCGGGCGGCTTATCTTGAAGTGCTCGGCAACTCCATTCAAGGTCAGCGTCTGCAACGCCAGCAGCTGCAAAATTGCCCTGCGTCTCGGATCGGCTATCGCCTGGAATACGTCTCGTCTCATATATTATGTAACTGATTGGTTACAAATATACGTAACTTTTCGGTTACGGGTTTTAAAAGTAAAATTTGGACTACAATCCGAATGGATTCACGCTGATTGGCTGGGAGATCGGAGGGCCGGCAGTTTGATTTACCGGCCTCCTGGTAATAGATAGGGAGATTACTTCTTAAGTCTTGTCACTGCAACTGATACGTTGCCGATAGAGATCTCGGGTGATTCCTTTGGCAATACGTCAGCACCATTCTGATCAACAAGAGCTCTCGGAACGAAGGTGAGATGCACTTCGCTCGAGTTGAATTCATTCCGTGATACAAGTGTCTTCAAATTATCGGTCATTCGCAGTGTGATCGTCCGTGGATTGCCTTCATGATGATGCATTGGTTTGTCGTCGCTTGGGAATCCGAAGAAGCTAAGATTGCCGATATAATGGGGATCGTTGAATTGGATCTTCTCAAGATCTGCATTTGCAGGCAGATTGACATATACTTCATAGAATATTTCCGGTATCTTTGGAAGATGAAAGTTGCTGAAGTTCAATTCAAGCATTAGGCCCTCGGCATTCTCGGCCTTGCCTGAAGAAAGTATATCCATCTGCGAACGAAGTTCTGCAGGTAGAGCCAGCTTCATCGTTGCCCTTCGTAGGCCAAGCCTGAGCGTATCGATGAGTACCATTTTGGCAAATTGCTGCAGATTGGCAATCTGAATGGGTTTTAATGCCGTGCATGGTTCGTCATCATACTTATAGTTGATCGGATCGAGCAAGACCATCTGCCTGCCTGTCATCGTGACAGCGTTCCCGTCTTCATCATAGAAGGTATAGACTTGGTCAAGCCATGTTGCGTCGGTTGGGAATGCGCGCCCGCCGCCTTGGGATAACCAGCACGTCCAATACCGATCGATATTGCAGTGATGGAGCCAGAAGATCGGGTCTTGCGCTGATCCGCCTCCGCCCATCGTAGCACTGAGGCTGATATGCACATCATCGTGCGGTGTGTTCTCGAGATCTCCCTGCATTGTGTAGAACGTTGCATCGGGCATGAATCCCGATGTTGCAACGGCCGAAGCAGGCAACGAGTACGCGCCTGAATTCACACCCGGAGTTCGTCCGGGGTCGGCTCCCGGATAATTTCCGATCCAGAGCGGATTTGTCGCATTTGCCGGATTTCGAAATGCATCGGGCAAATTGCGTTGTGCAGGATCGCTATAATTCCAATAAGGCAATGCAAAGTTCGGATCGCCGGAAGCCTTGCGGAGAATGCGCTCGAAATAGTAGAGAAACATTCTGTGCCAGGATAAGAAAAATATCGTACCGTGCTGACATTGATTGAATCCTCCTGCAGCCGTTCCATGGATCCAGGCCTGGTAATCCCAGCTGGTCTTATCGGAGAATGGCTTGGCTTTCATCGCTGCTACTCCAGTGCGGAGCGTGGTGATCTCGGCCGGAGTAAGAGCCGTGATGCTCTTACGGATATGGGGCTTCGAACATGATTGGAGCAGTGATCCGGAAATAAGGATCGCAACGAATGCGATCGCGCGAAGAGATACAAAGTATTGTTTCATAGGGTAGAATGTATGAAATGAACGAGAGCAATACTAATGATCTGTGGGTGCGTTTATTACACAAGGCAAAGGGGATGGGTTCCGGAGGATGGCCTGAGCGCGATAAAAACCTGCTACTTCAGTGCCACTTGCTTGTCGATTCGCGAATGAGGCTTCAGGAAGGTTATGAAAGCGTCGAGATCCCGGGTATACCCGGGGAAAGTTGCCAGGGGTTTATCGTCAGGAGAAAGGATGACATAATAGGGCTGCGCAATCGTGGAAAAGCGCACTTCTTCCATTGTACGGTTGGAATCGTTAAGAGGCGAGCCGTCATCGGTGTAAAGCCTTGCTAGGATAAAATCTTTAAAGAGTCCAATCACTTCTGGGCGTTTAAAGATCGAAGATTCCATTGCCCTGCAGTTCGTACATTGATAGCCGGTAAAATCGATAAAAACATTCTTCCCGGTATGCTTTGCCTCGGCCAATGCCTCGTTGAGGCGGGGATACCAATACAAACTTGCCTTAGTTGTGTTCGAGCCTTGATTTATCTGAGGGGCAAGAGAAGCAGTCGCTACTCCTTGGTCATCAAGCGAGGGCGGTAGGAAGGCATCGACTTCTCCAAGTGGCTTGTTGCCGAATCCGGTGAAGAGATAAATTCCGCACGTCAGAAATATAATAGAGAAAACGGCACGGATCGGTCCGATATGCGGAGAGGGCGTATCATGCGGCAAGTTAAACCTGCCGAGAAGGTATAAGGTGGTGATAATAGCGATCGCCATCCACGTTGCGATAACGAAATCGCGCGTAAAGATATGCCAATGAAAGACAAGATCGACATTCGAAATGAATTTCATCGCGGCGGCAATCTCCAAAAATCCCATTACGACTTTGACACTATTGAGCCAGCCGCCGGACTTCGGTAGTGCTTTGATCGCACTAGGGAAGAGTGCAAGCAAAAAGAATGGGAGTGCAAAGACCGATGCAAAAACGGTCATGCCGATCAAGGGCACAAACCACTGACCACGAGAGAACGATACCATCAGTGTTCCGACAAATGGAACAGTACACGTGAAGCTCGTCAGAGAAAAAACGAAACCCATCAAGATCACGGAAACGATCTGGTTCTCATGCGTCGTTGCCCGGACGTGAAGCTTATTCAATACTTCATTCGGAACGCCGAGTTCATAAAGTCCGAACAGATTCAAGGCGAATGCAATAAAGATCAGTGCGATCAAAATATTTACTGCAGGATTAGAAGCAAACTTATTGATCCCTGATGAGCCGAAAA